>NZ_NFLA01000046.1:0-21881 GCF_002160675.1 Erysipelatoclostridium sp. An15 | reverse complement strand
TGGTGGCGATAGCATGATGGACACACCTGTACCCATTCCGAACACAGAAGTTAAGCATCATAACGGCGACGATAGTACTTACGTGCAACAATAGCTAGCTGCCGGTTCTTCTTTTTTTTACATATTTATTTCGCATTCTTAGGCCTTTTGATGGCTTTTTTTATTTATAATAGAATACTTATAAATTTTATCTTCTTAATCTTACTTGATATCTATTATTGTGGTATCATATTTATAGAAGGAAGATCAGTTATAAGTATTCTTTTTATTTATATTCATCTTGATACAAAGGAGGTAATTATATGAAATGCAAAGTTATAACTATCGGGCATGATTATGGTAGTGGAGGTCGTGATATTGGACGTAAATTAGCTGAAAAACTTAATTATAAGTATTATGATACTGAAATTACAGCAAAAATAGCGAAAGAAAGTGGTTTAGCTGAATCTTATATTAAAAATAATAGTGAATATGCAACTCATCGTAATTATTTCTTATTTACGTTGAATAATTGGACCGCTGGTGGTCCTAGTCTGATCGACCAATTATATTTCATGCAGCGTAAAATTATTTTGGATTTAGCTAGTAAAGAAAATTGCGTAATTGTTGGACATTGTAGCGACTATGCTTTAAGGGACTTATCTGATTGTTTCCATGTTTATATACAAAGTGATATTGAAACTAGAGTTAAACGTGTAGTTGAAAAGTATCAAGAAGAATTAGAAGATCCTACAAAAGAATTAGAAGAACGTGATAGCAGAAGAAAGACTTATTATCGTTACTATACTGATCGTAAATTAAATGACATTACTAATTATAATTTAATATTAGATCGTACTAATTTAACAGATGAAGATTGTGTTGATATAATTTATGATACAATTAAAAGAATTAAATAGTACAACCGATTAAACGCAAGTTATTTTTTAGCTTGCGTTTTTCTTTTTTTCACAATATTATAAATATTATACGAGGGAGTGATTAAATGATAAAAGCAGTATTTTTTGATATCGATGGAACTTTGATAGACCACGATACTAAGATGATGCCTGATAGTACTAAAGAAGCATTAGCTTTATTACAAAATAAAGGAATTAAGGTTTTTGTTGCTACAGGTAGATCACCAATAAATTTGGATGTTGTAAGAAGTAATTTTGCATTTGATGGTTATCTATGCTGTAATGGACAATATTGTTTTAATAATGAAGAAATAATTTATGAAAAATATATTAATAATGAAGATTTGAAAACATTATTGCCATATATTAATGAAAATAATATCCCAGTATTATTTGCTGAGGTAACTAAAAGTTATAGTAATATTCATAACTATTGCTTAGATGAAAGTGCTAAGCATTTAAATGATGAACGTTACCCAATTAAAAATGCGAAAGATATTGTAAATCAAAAAGTAGTACAAATGATGGCGTACATTGATGAAAAAGATGATCAGGAATTTTTAAAGTATGCACCTCATTGTAAATCAGTTCGTTGGACACCACGATTTGCTGATATTATTCCAATTGATGGTGGTAAAAATGTTGGAATTGATAGAATTATTGATTATTATGGCATTTCTTTAGATGAAACAATGGCTTTTGGTGATGGTAATAATGATATTGCTATGTTGAATCATGTCAAGATAGGGGTAGCTATGGGAAATGCTGATATTAGTGTAAAAGAAGCTAGTGATTTTGTAACTAAGTCTGTTAATGAAGATGGTATTTATTTTGCATTAGAAAATTTTTCATTAATTTAAAGTATAAATACTAAAAAAATTATGCTAATATATATAAGAATATTGAAAAAAACTTGCACGGTAGTTACTACCGTGTGTTATTTTGATTTGGGAGGTTATTAGATATGGAAAGGACAAAAAAAGGTTTTTTTAATGCGGATGTAGATTTATTACATGGACCTATTTTTAAGTCACTGGTTATTTTTGCAATACCATTGCTCATTTCTAATGTTTTTCAACAATTATATAATACAGTTGATACAATGATAGTAGGAAATTATTTAGGGGATGTATCATTAGCAGCAATTGGTTCTTGTACATCTATATATGATTTATTGGTGGGATTTGCGCTTGGAATTGGAAATGGATTATCAATAGTAACCGCTAGAAGTTTTGGCTCTGGTGATCATACATTATTGAAAAAATCAGTAGCTAGTTCAATTGTTATTGGAGTTGTATCGTCTATTGTAATTACGATAATAGGTGCAATTATTTTACATCCTTTATTAGTTCTACTAGATACACCTGCAAATATAATTGAAGAAGCATATAGTTATATTTCAGTAATTACTTTGTTTATTGTAGTAATGTTTGCTTATAATCTATGTGCTGGTTTAATGCGAGCAATTGGAAATAGTTTTATGCCATTAATATTTTTGATTGTATCGTCATGTTGTAATGTTGTTTTAGATATATTATTTATTACATCATTTAATATGGGAATTCAAGGAGCTGCTGTTGCTACAGTTATTTCTCAAGGAATTTCAGTTTTATTGTGTATTGTTTACATTATGAAGAAAACAAAAATCTTAATTCCTTCAAAAGAACATTTTAAAGTTGATAAAGCTTTATATAAAGAATTAATTGGTCAAGGATTTTCAATGGGATTTATGAGCTGTATTGTATCAGCTGGTTCTGTAATTTTACAATATGGAATCAATGGATTAGGATATTTAACAATTGCTGGTCATACAGCAGCGAGAAAATTATATATGTTCTTTAATATGCCTTTTACAGCAATGGCGATGGCTATTTCAACCTTTGTTTCTCAAAATAAAGGGGCTGATCAAGGAAAAAGAATACGTCAGGCACTTAGATATGCTTATATTTATGATGTTGTTTTAGCAGCGATTGTTACAATTGGATTATTATTATTTGCCACTAATTTAGTACAATTAATCTCAGGTTCTACAGAACCAGTTGTTATTAATAATGGTTCATTATATTTAAAAATTGTGGGACCATTTTATATGATTCTAGGAATTTTAATGCAAACGCGTTATGCTTTACAAGGAATAGGTCAAAAAATCTTACCGTTAATATCAAGTGTAATTGAATTTGTCGGAAAGATTATTTTCGTAATTGCATTTATTCCTCAATTTGGATATATGGCAGTTATTTTCTGTGAACCAGTTATCTGGTGTGTGATGGCGATACAATTAGTATATTCATTTTATTCAAATAGCTATATTAAAAAATTTAAATAAAAAAAGCAGGAAACTGCTTTTTTTGTTAATTGGTACAGGAAATGGGACTTGAACCCACACGAGAAATCTCACTAGAACCTGAAACTAGCGCGTCTGCCATTCCGCCATTCCTGCATTTACTAATATTATACGCTTTTTAAAAACAAATGTTAATTAAATTGTGATATTTTGATATAATATAGCAAACGAATGGAGGGGTATAGAATGAGTATTTTAGATATAAATATTCCAGTGAATTATTATTTTGAAGAAATTAGTAAAATTCCTAGAGGTTCATACAATGAACAAAAAATAGCTGATTATGTTGAAAATTTTGCTAAAGAACATAATTTACGCTATGTACGAGATCAAGTTAATAATCTTATTATTTATAAGGATGCAAGTGCAGGATATGAAGATCATGAAACAATAATGTTACAAGCCCATATGGATATGGTAAATGAAAAAAATAAAGATAGTGATCATGATTTTGATAATGATCCTTTAGATTTGTATATTGATGATGGTTTTATAACTGCTAAAGGAACAACATTAGGTGCTGATGATGGTTATGGGGTAGCGTATATGTTAGCGTTATTAAGTGCTAATAACGTTAAGCATCCACCATTGGAATGTGTTTTTACGGTTTGTGAAGAGGTTGGCTTAGATGGTGCTTTAGCATTTGATGGCAATTTAATTAGTGCAAATAGAATGATAGGTTTAGATAGTGAAACAGAAGGGGAAACTTGTACTACTTCATCAGGTGGTTGTGATGTTATGGTTGATAAGGATTTACATTTTGTAGATAATACTAAACCAATATATGAATTAATGATCAAAGGGTTACAAGGTGGTCATTCTGGACGTGAAATTTCTAATGGACGTGGAAATGCTAATAAATTAGCTACTAGAGTAATGTATGGTTTTATTAAAGAAAAGCTTGATATTCAGCTTATTGATATTGAAGGTGGTTTAAAAAACAATGCGATTCCTCGTGAATGTACTATTATTTTTTCTAGTGAAAGTGATTTTGATGAGTTAAAAAAAGTAGCTGATACTTATCAAAGTTATTTTAAAGAGGAATTTGAGTTTAGTGATTCTGGGGTATTAGTTGAGTTAAAAGCAGTATCAAAATCATTACCGCAAGCATTAAGTAATGCTGAGTCTAAAGAAGTAATCGAGATGATGAATGTTTTAAAAAATGGTTTTGTTGAACGTTCATTTGCAATTAAAGATTTAACAGTTATTTCTTTAAATATGGGTGTAGTAAGAATTGAAAATAATCAATTAAAGATTAATTATTTACTACGTTCGCCAATGAAAAGTGCTGTTGAAAATATGTGCGATGAATTAAATATTGTGGCACGAGCATTTAATGCTAGTACTGTTTCATCAAATTATTATCCTGGCTGGTTGTATGACCCAGATTCTAAATTAAGAGATCAATTTAAAGAATTTTATTTAAAACATACTGGTAAACAACTTAAAGAAGTTGCTAGTCATGGTGGTTTAGAAACTGGAATTTTTAAAGGGAAAAAACCAAATTTGGATATTATAACAATGGGACCGGATATGAGTGATATCCATACTCCTGATGAACGAATGAATATTGCTTCATTTGTAAATTGTTATCAATTATTGTGTGATTTTATAGCAACATTATAATTTATTAGGCACTTTGTTTTAGTGCCTTTTTATTTTGCAGTCATTTATGTCGATATTGAGTCGTTTATGCCTAAAATCTTGTTAAGATAAAGTTGTTTAGTATAATTTATAATGTGGTGATTAAATAATATTTAATCATCTTTGAAATATAAAAATAATTTAAATAATTATTGTAATCTATTTAATATAGGACTATAATTTAATTAGAAGGAAGGGAGGAAATAGAAATGATTACCTTCGTAAAAAAAGTTGTAGCCAGTCAAAAAAAGTTCTATTTAGGCTTGCTGACAATCCTATCATTTTTAGCTTCGTTTGAATATATTTCAGTAGTTATTTATTCAGGAGCGACTAATCTTAATAATTTTATTGATCAGTTTATGTTACAAAGTGTAACAGGAATAGTAATAATGATTGCTTTTGTACTGATTTTGTTTGTTAATAATTACCTGGTTGAACACAAGACAGATGAATTTTCGTTAATTCTTTTAATGGGAAAAAATACTAAACAGGTATTACGATATATCATTATTCAATTTGGATTATTATTTTTATTATCTTATCTGTTAGGGGCAGTAATCGGAAGTGGATTATTGTTGTTATACCAGCAGTTATATGTTGAAACTGTAATGGGTACTATTGATTCAATTATTTTTGTTTATGGGGCGTTATTTATTACTAAGATAATATATGTTGTAGTAATTGATTTTGGAAAATTTTTAAGAATCAAAATGGATATTGCTAGTTATATGAATCATGTTCCTGAAACTACTAATTTTAATCCGTTTGCAGTATTTAGTAGTGGCAGTAAACTTGCCGATGTCAATGCTAAGCAGATCATTGGTGCTAATGCTGGTAAAGTATTTACATTAATCATTGGATGTTTGTTTTTGTACATTGGTTTATCTCAGTTACTTAGTGATAGTAGTCAAAATATAGCCGTAAGTTATATGTTTTCACTTGCAGGGGAATTAATTATTATTAATAAGTTTATTCCATTATTATTTGATTTATTGCATAATAAAGTTTTATTGAAAAGTAAAGACTGGCTGATGATCTTAAGTAATTTAAAAGAAGTTAGTAAAGCAATGAGTGTAATGATTAATATTTCATCAGTTGTTGTACCAATAATTATTGCGTTTTTATATCTACAAAATGTAAGCGTTATCGTTCAAAATGCGATGCTGGTGACATTCTTTGCATTAATGGCTGGTATGTTTCTATGTTTTATCGTTAGATTTATGATATATATTCCTTCAAGAGCTAATGTTATTGCAATGATGAAATCACTTGGCTACAGTAAGAAAAATATATATCAGATCCATATTAAGGAAATATTGATTTTCGTCTTACTATTTATCATATTTCCAATTGTAATATACGGATTGGTTTTATATCAAAGTTATTTAAATAATATGATTGCTTATAATACTTTAATTACTATGGTGTTAGTTTATATCGGGTTATATGCAATAATGACAGTTTATATGATTTTAAGCTATTATAAATTAATCAGGGAGGTATATAGTGATGTCAAATATCTTAATCGCGGCGAATAATATTTGTAAGGTATATGATCAAGATATTTTATTAAAACGCGGTGCTAATTTTTATGCTTTACAAAATATTGATTTTAATCTTTATGAGGGTGACTTTATTAGCGTTATGGGACCAAGTGGTTCTGGTAAATCAACTTTATTAAACTGTTTATCAACATTGGATAATGTTACTAGTGGTGTTTTAAAGGTATTAGGTAAAGAAGTTAGTCAAATGAGCGATAATGAATTAAGTCTATATCGAAATAAATATCTAGGCTTCATCTTTCAAAATCATAATCTAGTATCTTCATTATCAATTTTTGATAATATTGCAACACCATTGATTTTAAATGAAGAAGCACCAGATCAAATTATCGATAAAGTTAATGAAATTGCTAAAAAACTTAATATCCAAAAACTACTTTATAAAAAACCTAATGAATGTTCAGGTGGTGAACGGCAAAGAGCTGCAATAGCAAGAGCTATTGTAAGTAAACCTAAAATTTTAGTATGTGATGAACCAACTGGTAATCTAGATACAGTTAATTCTCATGAACTTTTAGGGATGTTAACAAAATTAAATCAAGAAGGCACATCAATAATTTTAGTAACTCATGACAGTATGATTGCTAGCTATGCTAAAAAGTTTATCTATTTACGAGATGGAAAGATAATTAATGAAATTAATAGAAACAATGCTAGCCAAGTGGACTTCTTCAATGAAATCGTTAAAATTACAACTCAGGATAGCTTGTTGAAATTATTTAATGATACTACAGATAGTAAAAATGTATTTTCAAATAACACTGATTCAAGTGTAACTAATTGTGAAGTTGTAATTGAAAATGAAGTTGCTAATAAAGTTAGTGAAACTTCAAATAATGAAGGTATGGAAGTAAATGTAATAAATAAAGAAACCAAACCAGTAAGAAGAATTGTATATGCTATTTTTGCTGGACTAGAATATGATGAAAGTTCTAGTAAAAGATATCGAATATTGCATTTTGAAGAAGATACTATTGATTTTCAATTTTCGAATATTGAAAAATTACATGTTACTTATCCTGAAGTTGAAAAAGCTATTATTTCAATGTGTTCAAGATATGTTCCATCATTTCCAATGCCAGAAAACCGTTTCTATCTAGATTTGGATTTAGTATTAAAAGATGGAAAGACCTATAAATTTGAAGTAAATAATCAAAGAAATGCAACTAGTTTATTTGATGTATTACATCAGCATAATATTAAAGTTGAAGATCCATGTGGTTTTGAAGAGTTATATCGTTCTAAAGGCGACTATTTAGTTCGTCATCGCTGGTTATTATATAACTTTAGAAAGATAGCTAAACAATATCATTTAGACAATCCACGCGGTGAATCAAAATCATTTTATTAAATTCAAGGGAACACCGCAAGGTGTTCTTGCTTTTTTTGGAGGGAACTAAAATGGTAACGACAGCCCTAAAAATGTTGTTTATTGAAAAAAAGAAAGCCATGTCATTAGTTTTTAATTTAGCAATTATGATTTGTTTAAGTGGCGTTATGTTGAACATGTTAGAAAATCCTAAGATGCAAATAGTTTACTTGTTTATTAATGATGTTGCTAATCTTTTAAGCATTTTGTATTTTTTTTAATAATTATTTGTATTTGGCTAGTTGCTTATTCGTGTTTATATTATATTCGTATTAATTCAAGAGGGTTTGCTTTAATTCGGTTAGCTGGATATGATTTTTTACAATTGGTTAAATATATGGTCATTCAAAATTTAATGATTGTTTTAATGGCTGCAATTTTGGGATATTTGATGATGGTAGTTTTAATCCCTGTTGTACAAATGATCATATATAGTTATGTTGGAATGAATTATAATATTTTTTATATCTCATGGAGTGCTATTTATCAAAGTTTTTTACTTTTACTTTTAACAACCGTGATCATGGTATTTTTAGATATTTATTATATTAATCGGATGTCAATTCCTGAGATGTTAAAAATGCATAATATTGTTAGTTATAAAACTGATAAAAGATTAATTAAGATACCAAAAATATTATTTGTGGTTTTATATTTAATAGGTTTGATTATTTTATTTAACAGTGATGATTTAAGTTTTGGAACAATATTAATTTGTATAATTGGAGTAATTGGTGTTTATGGAATTTTGTATTATATAATTCCTGATTATTTACAAGCAAGAATTGATAATAAAAAATTAAAACCGTTAGATTATGTTGTAAGTGGGAATGTATCTTTATTTTTACAACAGGCTAAGATGATCATTATGTTAATTTTAATAACAGTAATTGTTTTTCCTATCGTAATTTTAATTACTAGTGTTTATCCGTTATATCATATTCAGGTTCATATAATCTTTGTTTTAGTTAATGTTTTGACCTGGATGACCCTTTATAGCCGATTTAAGCTTGATTTTCAAGAAAAAAGGACTCTATATCAAAATCTATACAAAATCGGTTTAACGACAAAAGAATTAAAGATTGTATCTTATAAAGAAATTATTAGTATCTTTAAAACAATTTTAATTTTATCAGGAGTATATTTGACAGTAATTATTTTTAAACTGATACAAGCTAACGCTAATTATTATTCACTGGTAGTAGTATTAGCTGAGTATTTTATACCACTATTGATTTGTTTAATCTGGTTATTAAATAAAAGAAGAAAGGAAATCTATTTATGGAAAAAGTAATGGCAATAAAAAACCTCAAAAAGATTTATGGTGTTCATGGAGCAAATCCTAAAGTAGCTATTAACGATATTTCGTTACAGATAGATCAAGGTGATTTTGTTTGTATTATGGGACCTTCAGGTTCTGGGAAAACAACATTAGTAAATATTTTATCGACGATTGATGAAGCAACAAGTGGTAAAGTTATTTTATTGGGACAGGATATTTCAAATATGTCTGAAAAGGATAAAGCTAGTTTAAGAAAAAGTGAAATTGGATTTATTTTTCAAAACTATAATTTAATAGAAACATTAAAAAATAAAGATAATATCCTTTTTTCATTACGATTGAATAATGTATCTTTAGATAAACAACAGCAAGTTTTAATAAAGATAAGTAAAAAATTAGGAATAGAAGATATTATTGATAAGTTTCCGTTTGAATGTTCAGGTGGTCAACAACAGCGAGTTGCCATCGCTAGGGCATTAATTACTAATCCTAAAATCCTATTTGCAGATGAACCAACTGGAAATATTGATAGTTTGTCTGCTAGGGAGCTAATGGAATTGTTTGTAAAAATAAATCAAGAAAATAATACTACGATTGTAATGGTTAGTCATGATAGCTTTGTTGCTTCATATTCAAATAAGCTTTATTATATCGTTGATGGAAAAATTAAAAATCTATTAAATAAAAATAATCTAAGTCAATTTGATTATTATAGTGAAATTGTAAAAATTACCACTCAAATAGATTTTAGATAATTATCTAAAAAATTAAATGGACTTTTAGGGTATAATAAGATATATTTTTCATATGTTTTATTAAAGGAGGAGTAGTCTTGGCGTTAAAAAAGCTGCTTTCGGTCTGTTTTGATACTAAAAAATTAAAAATTACGGTAATGGTATTGAAAAAAATCAATCAATATACAATCAGGGTTGAATATGAAGATGAAGTAGAAAAGATCAAAGAAAGCAATCATGAAGTAAGCTATGATTTTGTTTATTATTTATCAGATTTAATTGAAAAGGCTAAGCTTGATAAAATTAATAGTCAGGATATGGCAGTTGGATATTTAGAAGTTTATTTTGGTGAGGATGAATATTTACCATGTTATTTTAGTAGTGAAGATGTACAAAATAATAAAGGGTTGCATTATTTGATTCATTCACTATTACCATTTGTTGATGAAGGTGAAGATGATATTGATAAAATGATCAGTTAAAGCTAATCATTTTATTATTTCCAGGGAAATATTTTAGCGAAAGTTAAATTAATTATAGGAAAAATGACGCAAATAAGATACAATAGGGGTGGAAAAAAGTTTGGAGGATAGATAAAATGAGTGGATTTTTTGGTGTTGCATCAAAAGAAAGTTGTGTTTTAGATTTATTTTTTGGAATTGATTATCATTCACATTTAGGTACTAGAAGAGGAGGAATGGCTGTTCATGGTCAAGATGGATTTCAAAGATCAATCCATAATATTGAAAATTCTCCTTTTAGAACTAAATTTGAAAAAGATATTGAAGAATTTGAAGGTAACTTAGGAGTTGGGTGTATTTCTGATAACGAAGCTCAACCATTATTAGTTAAATCACATATTGGTTCTTTTGCAATTACAACAGTTGGAAGAATTAATAATTTAGAAGAATTAAAAACTAATTGCTTTGCTAATGGTACTACTCACTTTTTAGAAATGAGTTCAGGAGAAGTTAATCCTACGGAATTAGTAGCTGCTTTAATTAGTCAAAAAGATGATATTGTTTCAGGAATTAAACATGCTCAAGAATTGATCAAAGGATCAATGAGTATTTTATTACTAACTAGTGAAGGTATTTATGCTGCTCGTGATAAATTTGGTAGAACACCAGTAATTATTGGTGAAAAAGAAAATGGTTATTGTGTTACTTTTGAAAGTAGTGCATTTTTAAATTTAGGATATCATCATTATTGTGATTTAGGTCCTGGTGAAATTGTTTATATGACACCAGATAAAGTTGAAGTTAAACAAAAACCAGGCGATAAAATGAAAATTTGTTCATTTTTATGGGTATATTATGGATATCCAACATCAACTTATGAAGGTATCAACGTTGAAGTAATGCGTAATCGTTGTGGTAATTTGTTAGCAAAAAGAGATGATGTTAAACCTGATAGTGTCGCTGGGGTACCAGATTCAGGAATTGCCCATGCGGTAGGATATTCTAATGCATCAGGAATTCCTTTTGCTCGTCCATTTATAAAATATACGCCTACTTGGCCACGTTCTTTCATGCCAACTAGTCAAAAGCAAAGAAACATGATTGCAAAAATGAAATTAATACCTGTTCAAGAATTAATAAAAGATAAGAGTTTATTGTTAATTGATGATTCAATTGTTCGCGGAACACAACTTGGGGAAACAACTGAATTTTTATACAATAGTGGAGCTAAAGAAGTTCATGTTCGGCCTGCTTGTCCACCAATTTTATTTGGTTGTAAATATTTAAATTTTTCACGTTCAAGTTCAGAACTAGATTTGATTACTCGTCGTGTTATTAAAGATTTAGAAGGTGATAATGTAAGCGATGAAGTATTACAAGAATACGCTGATCCAGATAGTGAAAGATATCAAAAAATGTGTGAAGAAATTCGTCGTCGTTCTAACTTTACTTCATTACGTTATCATCGTTTAGATGACATGATTGAATCAATCGGACTAGATAAATGTAAATTATGTACATATTGCTGGGACGGAAAAGAAGATTAGGATTGTTTATCAATCCTTTTTTTCTTGCTTAAAGAATCTTAAAATCTTAAAATATAATTAGTAGATAATAAAAAGGGGATGTTGTAATGAATATTTTTAGTAAATTAGATAATCTTACTGATTTAACTGCTAATGAACAAACGCTAGTTGATTATATGAAAAATAATCCCGAACGTTTTGTGAATATGAGTGCTGATGAAATTAGTGCTGCTTGTTTTGTTTCCATTCCAACAATTTATCGTTTGTGTAAAAAATTAAAACTAAATGGATTGTCACAGTTAAAAATGGTAGTTTCTAATTCAATTCGTGATTATATGAAAGAAAAAAATGGTATTGATTATAACTACCCTTTTTCGCAAAATGAAACACAGTATCAAATTACTGTTAAAATGAAAGAGTTGTATGAACAAACACTAACTACTTTAAATAATCTAATTGATCTAGAACAATTAAGACTAATTGCTTTAGCTTTAAAAAAGGCTAAGTATATTGATATTTATACTTCAGCAGGTAATATTTATTTTGCTGAAAATTTTAAGTTTCAAATGTCAGAAATTGGTGTTGTTGTTAATGTACCAGTTGAACAATACCAGCAGTCTTTAGCAGCAGCTGCTAGTAATGAAGAGCATGTAGCTATTGTTGTTTCTTTTGAAGGTAGGGGAATGTTAGTTGAACAAGTAATGACGTTATTGAAAAAAAATAAAACACCAATTGTCTTGATTTCTTCAACAACAAATAAAACAATGATTCAATCAAGTGACTATAATTTGTATTTAAATCCTAATGAAAATCACTATAATAAAATTTCTTCATTTTCAACTCGGTTATCGTTACTATATTTATTAGATTGTATATATACTTGTTATTTTAAATTGGATTATGATAAAAATGTCAAGTATAAAACAGAAACGTATATGAAGATGACTAAGGAATAAATGAAATGATTATTTCATTTAGTAATAGTATTTTTAATAAAAAATGTAAAATTTTTTTCAATATATTTTTTTATTAATTAATTGACAGTAAATAGTGCTATAGTAATAGTGTGAAAAAATCAAGGAGGTTGGTTTTATGGGTGATATTTTATTGTCAAGAATTATTAAGTATTTAAACGGAACATTATTTTATGATGGTTATTATCAATTTTGTACTTTTGTAATTGCTAATTATAAAAAAATGATTGAATATGATTTTAAACAAGTTTGCACGGAAAGTGCAATTGATCCTCGGGTAATTAATAGTTTTTTAAACTATTTAGGTTTTAATAATTATGAAGAGTTTCATGAAAAATTAGTTGCTGATGATATTTTAAGAAATGATCAAATTCGAGCTAGAATGTTAAGTATCAGCTATCGTGATTTATTTAAAATGATTGAAGTGAATGATTATGATAGCTTTATGGATAGTATTGTTTCTATTTGTCATGATATTTATCGTGCTAAACGAATTGTTATTGTTGGTGGATTATTCCCTAGCAGTATTGCTGTTGAGTTTCAAACTGATTTAATTACACTTGGTAAAAATGTTATTCAATATCATGCTTATGATCCTGATAATAATTTTAAAGATGGTGATTTTGTTGTTTTCTTCACTTCAACTGGAAGATCTTTACGTGATTTTATTCAAAAGAAATCTTTAGCGCAGTTGCAATGTTGTAATACAATGTTAATTACGCAAAATAGACTATTAGAAAATGAAAATCTTAAAGAGATAAAATATTTCTTTAGTTTGCCTGGTAAATTTGATGGTATTAGCTTTAATTATCAAATAATGGCGATATTAGATATGATTAGAATTATTTATTATCAGGAATATTTTGTTGAAGCTGGTAATCTTTAATTTTTATTAAAAAATAAAACTAAACTATTGACAATATCCAGCTAACCGTTTTATCATTTTAACTATACTAAATTCGTTTAGCTAGGAAGAGTAATCAGCTAAGCTTTATTTAAGAGACTTGATGGGTGGTGGAAATCAAGATAAACTAGTTGATGAATGGGCCTGGTGAGAAGCAAAATGAAACCGTTGGGAGTAGTGGCGCCGTGTTTTTCGCGTTAAGAAAAAGGACATGATGGTGTCTTACAAGGTGGCAGAGTGGTTTTTATCCTTGAGGATAAAAACCTTTTTTACTTTTAGAAAAAGGAGATTTATATGAAGGATATTATTTTAACAGGAGATCGTCCTACTGGAAGATTACATTTAGGACATTATGTAGGATCATTACGTAGAAGGGTTGAACTACAAAACTCAGGTAAATTTGATGAAATTTATATTATGATTGCTGATTCTCAGGCATTAACAGATAATGCAGATAATCCAGAAAAAGTTCGTCGTAATATATTAGAAGTTGCTCTTGATTATATGTCAGTGGGACTTGACCCTAAAGTTACTACAATGTTTATTCAATCACAAGTACCAGCTTTATTTGAATTTACTGCATATTATATGAACTTAGTAACAGTATCAAGATTACAACGAAATCCAACAATTAAAGAAGAAATTAAACAAAGAGGTTTTGAAACTAGTATACCAGTAGGTTTTTTAAACTATCCAGTTTCACAAGCAGCAGATATTACCGCTTTTGATGCAACTTGTGTTCCTGTTGGTGAAGATCAAATGCCATTGATTGAACAAACTAAAGAGATTGTACATAGTTTTAATCGTATTTATGGTGATGTTTTAGTAAATCCTAAAATTATGTTAGCTGAAAATGAAGTATGCCAACGTTTACCTGGAATTGATGGAAAAGCTAAAATGTCTAAATCATTAGGAAACTGTATTTATTTAGCTGATACAAGTGAAGATGTTAGAAAGAAAGTCATGAGTATGTATACTGATCCAAATCATATTCGTGTTCAAGACCCTGGAACTGTTGAAGGAAATACTGTATTTACTTATTTAGATTGTTTTTGTAAAGATGAACATTTTGAAAAATATTTACCAGAGTATCATAATTTAGATGAATTAAAAGATCATTATCGCCGTGGTGGCTTAGGAGATGTTAAGATCAAAAAATTCTTATTCAATGTTCTTGAAGATACACTTCAACCAATCAGACAAAGACGTCAAGAATTAGAAAAAGATATTGACTATGTTATGAGTGTATTACATGAAGGATGTATCAAAGCTAATAAAAAAGCTAATGCTACTTTAAAAAGAGCTAAAGATGCAATGAAAATCAATTATTTTGATAATGATGAAGATAGTATTAGTGAATATTATAAAAAGCCATAATGGCTTTTTTTTGTAGAGGAGTGATAATATGAAAATAGTAATAATCGGTGGTGTTGGGGCTGGAGCTAGTATGGCTGCAAGATTACGACGATTAAGTAAAGATGATAAAATAATTATTTTAGAAAAAGGAAATTATGTTTCTTATGCTAATTGTGGATTACCTTATTATGTTTCTAATGTGATTTCTAGTAGAGATGATTTGTTATTAATGACACCACAATTATTTAAAAGTCGTTTTCAAATAGATGTACGAGTTCAAAATGAAGTTATTAAAATTGACGCTGAAAATAAAAAAGTAACAGTTTTAGATCATTTAAATCAAGATAATTATTTAGAAAGTTATGATAAATTAATTATTGCAACAGGGTCTTCACCAATTAAATTACCAATACCAGGAATTGATAGTTCTCGAATTTATCAGTTATGGTCATTTAATGATTTTGAAAAGATTAAACAAAAGATTATTTTAGAAGATATTAAATCAGTTTGTGTAGTTGGTGGTGGTTTTGTAGGAATTGAAACTGCTGAAAATTTAGTTGAAAATAATGTGGCAGTAGATATTGTTGAAAAAAGTTTACAGGTGCTAAATAATTTGGATTTTGAAATGGCCCAGATAGTTCATAAAAAGTTATGTCAAAAAGGAATTAATTTAAATTTAGATACTGAATTAATTCAATTTGAAGATCATGATAATCAAATTGTAGTTAAAACAAATCGTTTTGAAAAAGAATATGATATGGTTATTTTATCAACCGGTGTTAAACCAAATAGTAAAATAGCTAAGGAAGCTGGTATTTCATGCAACTTGGCTGGTGGAATTATTGTTGATGATACTTTTAAAACTAATATCGAAGATATTTATGCAATAGGGGATGTTATTGAAGTTGAGCATTTAATTAATCATAAAAAGACAATGATCCCTTTGGCTGGACCTGCCAATAAACAAGGAAGAATGCTTGGAGATATTTTAGCTGGAAAAGAAAAACGATATCCAGGATCACTTGGTAGCAGTATTATTAAAGTTTTTGATTTAGTAGCAGCAAGTACTGGATTAAATGAAAAACAATTAAATCAGCAAGGTTTAAAACGTCATGAAGATTATGAGGCAATTATTTTACAGCAAAAAGCTCATGCAGGATACTACCCTAATGCTTCTTTTATTACTTTAAAAGTAATTTATGATCAAGAAGGCTATCTTTTAGGGGGACAGATAGTTGGTTATCAAGGTGTTGATAAACGTATTGATGTTTTAGCAACAGCAATTAATTATCATGGTCAAGTAACTGATTTACAGGATTTGCATTTAGCGTATGCACCACCATTTTCATCAGCAAAAGATCCAATCAATATGGTAGGGTATGTTAGTGAAAATATAGCTGATGGTTACATTAAAATGATGTTACCTGATGAATATCAACAGGTAAAAGATAATGTCATTACATTAGATGTTAGAGAAGATGAAGAAAGAGCTAATGGTCAAATCAGTAATTCTTATCATATTCCATATGGTCAGTTAATTGAACGTTATAATGAACTAGATCCTGATAAAACAATCGTTATTTATTGTGCGATTGGTGTAAGAGCTTATAATTGTGCTCGAATTTTGATGCAAAGAGGATATTCGAAGGTTTATGTTTTAAGTGGTGGACTAGCATTTTATAATGATTATTGTTTTGATGTTAATTATGCAAAGAAGAAATTGGTATCTAATAAATAGAGGTAACATATTTTGCGTAATCTAGAAAATTATTTTAAGGATAGAAAAATTAATTATGATCGATTAATAGAATATGGCTTTATTTTAAAAGAAGATAATTATTATTATGAAAAGGTAATAAATGATGGTGTTTTTAAAATAGTAATAGAAATTAATAAACAACAAAAGATAGCTAAAGTAATCGATTTATTAAATGACCAAGAATATAATTTAGTCGATGTTAAAGGGGCAACTGGAAATTTTGTTGCTAAGATAAAAGAAATCTATGAAGCACTTATTAATGATATTATTGATAAGTGTAGTGATGTAGATGTTTTTAAAAGTAAACAAACAATCGCGATAATTAATTATGTTAAAGCAAAATATGACAATGATTTAGAGTTTTTATGGAAAAAGTCACCCAAGAATGCTATCTGGCGAAATCAAAATAATCGTAAATGGTATGGCGCTGTTTTAGTTATAAGTAAAGATAAATTAAAAATTGAGTCTAATGAAATGGTTGAAATATTAGATTTGAGATATCAAAAAAATGATATTAAAAATATAATAGATAATTATAAAATTTTTCCAGGCTATCATATGAATAAAGATAATTGGATTACAATTATTTTAGATGGGCGAGTTGAATTGGAAGAAATATATCAGTTAATTGATAATAGTTATCAGCTATCTTTGCATAAATAAAATTTATCTTTCAATTAATGAAAAAATAAGTTAAATTTTAATAATCATTATATAATTGTTAGCATAAATATAACTATAAAAAACGGAGGTACAAAAATGAGTTTTCCAAAAGGATTTTTATGGGGTGGCGCTGTTGCTGCTAACCAATGTGAAGGTGCTTATTTAGAAGATGGTAAAGGACTATGTGTCCCTGATATGTTATTAGGTGGTGACGTTAATACACCTAGAACATTCTTACCAAAAATAGATCCAACAGCTTTTTATCCAAGTCATGAAGCTGTAGATTTTTATCATCATTATAAAGAAGACATTGCCTTATTTGCTGAAATGGGATGGAATGTATTTAGATTTTCAATTAACTGGGGTCGTATTTTCCCTAATGGTGATGATGATAAGCCAAATGAAGCTGGTTTAAAATTCTATGAAGATGTAATTGATGAATGTCATAAACATGGAATGGAACCATTAATTACTTTATGTCATTATGAAATTCCATGGAATATTGTAACTAAATATAATGGTTTCTCTGATCGACGTGTAATTGATTTATTTGTTAAATATGCAACTACATGTTTTAAACGTTACAAAGATAAAGTTAAATACTGGTTAACTTTTAATGAAATTAATATTGCCTGCATGGGTGAAGGTGGAATTGGAAATTTATATGGTTTAGGAATTATGGATCCAGAAGATGTTAATTCTGATCATCGTATTCCATTAACTGATTTAAAATCTGATCCTCAAAAAACATTTGAAGCATTACATAATGAATTTGTTGCTAGTGCGTTAACAGTAAAAGCAGGTCATGAAATTAATCCTGATTTTATGATTGGAAATATGATTGCCCATACTACTGTTTATCCATTAACACCTAATCCAAAAGATGTTTTAGCAGCTTTTGATGAAGATGATTTAAAAAATAATTTCTGTGGTGATGTTCAAGTTCGTGGTGAATATCCTTCATATATGTGGCGTTATTTTAAAGAACATAATATTGATACTTCATATATTACTGAAGAAGATAAGAAGATTTTAAAAGAAGGAACAGTTGATTTCTATACATTCTCTTATTATCAATCAAATTGTATTACAGTTAATAAAGAGGCTGAAAAAACAAAAGGAAACATGACTGCTGGGGCTAAAAATCCTTACTTAGAAGCTTCTGACTGGGGATGGCAAATTGATCCTGATGGATTACGTTATACTTTAAAATTATTAAATGGTCGTTATCCTCATACTCCTTTAATGATTGTTGAAAATAGTTTAGGAGCATATGATAAAGTAGAAGAAGATGGTTCTATTCATGATGATTATCGTATTGCTTATTTAAAACCACATATCAAAGCTATGCATGAAGCTATTGAAGATGGAGTACCATTAATTGGTTATACAACTTGGGGACCAATTGATTTAGTTTCTGCTGGTACTGGACAATATGCAAAACGTTATGGATTTGTTTATGTAGATCGTCATGATGATGGTACTGGTGATTTTTCTAGAAAGAGAAAAGATTCATTCTATTGGTATAAAAAAGTTATCGCTAGCAATGGTGAAGATTTAGATTAATTATTAACGCAGAAAATTTATTCTGCGTTTTTCTTACTTGATTTTGTTATTACTATTAGGTAATATGTATTTTTAAAATACATATTAGAAAAGTAAGAAATTTAGAAAGTAGTGAAGAGGGAAGTATGAATTTTTTTGTATTAATAATGTTGGGGTTATGTTTATTAGGATTAGTTGATAAGATTTTAAATAATAAACTAGGGTTAGTAGAAGCTTTTGATAGAGGTTTAAATTCAATGGGGAGCATTGCAATGAGTATGGTTGGATTTTATTGTATAGCCATCTCACTTATTCAAAATAATGTTGATACAATAACAACTTTAAGTGCAAATTCTTCATTGGATCCATCAATTATTATTGGAACGCTTTTAGCACCAGATATGGGTGGTTTTTCGATCGTAAGTGGCTTATCTAATAAAGAATTTATATTATTTTCAGGAATTTTGTTAACTTCATCTTTGGGACAGACTATTAGTTTTCAATTACCGATTTTTTTATCATCGTTAAGAAAAGATGATTTAGATCCTTTTATTAACGGATTAGTATATGGGATTTTGAGTTTACCGGTTGTTTTAATAATTAGTGCATTATATTTACAAATTCCTAATTTATTGATTAATTTATTACCAATTATTATTTTATGTTTAGTTTTAGTAATTGCTCTATATTTATCTTATCAAAAAACTATTTTTGTGCTAACTTTGTTTGGCTATATCATTAAAATTTTAAGTATTATATTGTTTGGATTAGTTGTATTACAATTATTTTTTACTAATTTATCTTTTACTACAACTTCCTTAATTAGTGAGGCTATGGTAGTAGTGTTAAAGATGGTAATTGTTGTATGTGGATCAATGATTTTATCAGATATATTAATAAAAAAATTTCCTAATTTAATTTTTAAAGCTAGTCGTTATTTAGGAATTAATAGTACTGCTTTAATTGGACTATTACTTAGTTTAGGAACTAGTTTAGCGATGATTCCGTTATTTTCTAAAATGGATCGCAAAGGTAAAATTTTAAACGGTGCTTTTAGTGTTGCAGGTGCATATGTTTTTGGGGGACAGCTTGGTTTTGTAGCTAGTGTAAGTAGTAGTTTTGATGTAGTAGTGTATATAATTTTCAAACTTGCAGCTGGAGTTTTTGCAATTATATTAGTAATGATTTTCTATCGTGAGAAAAAAGAAAAGATTGTTATTGATAATTAATAAAAAGTCGTCTTAAATAATTTCTATCTTTAGAACTATAATAATATTATTTATAATCATTCTTTGTTATAATATTAGTGACGAAGCAAAGGAGATTAATATGAATGGGTTTCAGCTAAAAATTAATGTGAAAGATAGCAGTAAGCCGATGTGGCGTCGTGTAATTGTACCAGAAAAATTAACATTTAATAGTTTACATCTCGTAATTCAAAAAATATTTGCTTTTGAAAATTGTCATTTATATGATTTTAAAATTAGAAAGAAAAGAATTTGGATTCCTGGTAATGATTTTGAATATGAACAGATATTTAGTAATTATGAAACAATCTCTTGTTTTGAGTATTTAAATGAGTATCTTGAAGATGGGATGACATTTGATTATTGTTATGACTATGGTGATTGCTGGCATTTTAAAATTAAAGTTGAAAAAGTTGTTGAAGATGTTAAGCGATACCCGGTTGTATTGAAGTATCGAGGTTATAACTTAATTGAAGATTGTGGTGGGATATCTTTATACGAAGAACTTATTGCAGATGATTTTGCTTTTAATCAGATTACTTTTGATTTAGAAAAAACTAATCATCAATTAATGGAAATTGAAGTTGAAGAACGTCTTAACGAAAGCTTATATCGTGATGATTTTAAATTAGCACTGGATACAATTAGAAATTGTCTTGATCAGCGGGATATAAATAACTTTCAAGTAATAAAATTAATTAGTGAAACTGTTAGTTACTGGGTAATTTTAAAAGTACAAGAAGGTTATATGTTGCAAATGTATGAAGATTATGATGATTTGCTTGAAGGCTTTTATTATACTGATTACTCTTTTTCTGATAATATCTTTACACATTGCTGGACATTTTTATTATTGAATTTTAAATTTGAAACTAAGTTATCTATTGATAATAATGGACGATATATTGCTTTAAAAAACGAACCTGGTTATATTCCAGATTTGATTAAAACTAGTGAAGGTGCCGGGTTGTTGAAATATTTAAACGATTTAGCTATTGGGTTAAGTGGTAATAATGAGGTTACTGATGAAGATGAAATGTTGGAAATAGAAGTATATAACGGTATCTATCAGGCAAGTAATATCTTTGTTCATGAAATAAAAGTAGATTTTAATCATTTTGATTGTCATTATAGTCCAAGTAAATCAATTACTAATCAAAATATTCTTAATCAAAAAGTTTGTTTAGATGTTGTAGCGTTACCTTTTAATGCATTTAATCATGATAATAAGTTAGATATTTATGGGGTTATCGTTAGTGAAGACGACTATATTGTAAGAAAAATTGAAAGTCCAACAGTTGAAAAGATTAATAAAATTTTAGTAGATATAATTATTGATTTTTCTAATCAATATGGAAAACCACAGTATTTAGCAATGTCAAATTTAAATATTCTATTTATTGTATATGATTTTCTTAGAAAGAATAATATTGGATATCATCGTGATCAAGTCTTTCAAGAAGTTGATGAAGCTATCATCGATGCATTTGGCTTGGAAGATGAGATATTAAGATTATTAGATGATCCTAGTTTAAAAGCAGTATTAGATGAATTTGATGTTTTTGATGAACAGGAATTAGAAGAAAAGTTAAATCAAATTGCTAATGATATG
>NZ_NFLA01000045.1:0-22462 GCF_002160675.1 Erysipelatoclostridium sp. An15 | reverse complement strand
ACCTCGCTCCTTCTCTCGAGTGCCCTATTAATCTACCACATCCTCTTTACTTTGTAAATACCTTTTTTTACTTTTTTTATCCCTTCCCGCTTTTTCTCCCTTTTTATCACTCTTTTTCCTTGTCATTTTTTTATTAATATCTTACATTTTAATAATATAACCAACATTTCTAACAATATACTTTATCTTCGATATCTTTCTTTATACAATTTTTTCTCTCTATTTTCCTTAATGCTCCATATTGCAATTATTAATATTAAATAAAAAATTCCAAGTATAATTGAACCTCTAATAAAAAAACTAATTAAATACATCATTTCAAAAACTAAAAACAAACAAATAAAAGCTATTATTTCAATTTTTAAACACGTATTTTCTGTTCCTTTTTTCAACATTACTTCTTTACGATAAGGTAATCTTTTACTTATCGCTAAATAAATAGCATAAATTAAACATCCTATCCCTAATAAATTTTCCATCTTTATCCCTCCAATTATCTATTTATATTATAAACAAAAAAAGGGAATCAATAAAGATTCCCTAATTAAATACTATTCAATAATTTCAGAGATATTTCCAGAACCTACAGTTCTACCACCTTCACGGATTGAGAATTTAGTTCCTTTTTCAATTGCGATTGGAGCAATTAATTCTACTGTTAATTCTACGTTATCTCCAGGCATAACCATTTCTACACCTTCTGGTAATTCGATTACACCAGTAACGTCAGTAGTTCTGAAATAGAATTGTGGTCTGTAGTTAGCGAAGAAAGGAGTATGACGTCCACCTTCATCTTTACTCAATACGTAAACTTGACATTTGAATTTTTTGTGTGGATGTACTGATCCTGGTTTAGCTAATACTTGTCCACGTTGGATTTGATCACGGTTGATACCTCTTAATAATACCCCTACGTTATCTCCTGATTCAGCGTAATCTAATAATTTACGGAACATTTCGATACCTGTAGCAACAGTATTTTGAGTTTCATGTAAACCAACGATTTCTAATGGGTCATTTAATTTTAATTGTCCACGTTCAACACGTCCAGTAGCAACAGTTCCACGTCCAGTGATAGTGAATACGTCTTCAACTGGCATTAAGAATGGTTTATCTGTATCTCTTTCTGGAGTTGGGATATAAGTGTCAACAGCATCCATTAATTCATGAATAGCTGGTACCCATTTTGGATCTCCTTCTAATGCTTTTAATGCAGATCCACGGATAACTGGTGTATCATCACCTGGGAAGTCATATTCATTTAATAATTCACGAACTTCCATTTCTACTAAGTCTAATAATTCTTCGTCATCAACCATATCACATTTATTTAAGAATACGATAATGTATGGTACACCTACTTGACGAGATAATAAGATGTGTTCTCTTGTTTGAGGCATTGGACCATCAGTAGCAGCAACTACTAAGATAGCACCGTCCATTTGAGCAGCCCCAGTGATCATGTTTTTAATGTAGTCAGCATGACCTGGACAGTCTACGTGTGCATAGTGACGAGTAGCTGTTTGATATTCAACGTGTGCAGTATTGATTGTAATACCACGTTCTTTTTCTTCTGGTGCAGCATCGATTGAAGCATAGTCCATTGCTTGTGCTTGCCCATCTTTAGCTAATACAGTTGTAATAGCTGCAGTTAAAGTTGTTTTACCATGGTCAACGTGACCAATAGTACCAATATTTACATGCGCTTTAGAGCGGTCAAATTTTTCCTTAGCCATTTAAGCTTTCCTCCTAGTTTATATTTTTGTACATATACATTCTAATTTATTTAGTTGAAAAAATCAATAAGATTTTAACACGACATTAGTTATTTCCGCCGTTTTTCTTAATAATTTCTTCTTTAATTGATTTAGGTACTGGTTCATAACGATCGAAGATCATTGTGTAGTTTCCACGACCTTGAGTGAATGATCTTAAATCAGTAGCATATCCGAACATTTCTGATAAAGGTACACTTGCTTGTACAGTAATAGCATTACCTCTTTCTTCTTGTCCTTCGATCATACCACGACGAGAAGATACATCTCCCATTACACTACCTAAATATTCAGCTGGTGCTGTTACTTCTACAGCCATGATTGGTTCCAAGATTACTGGATCACATTTTTTACCAGCTTCTTTTAATGCTAAACTTGCAGCAACTTTATATGCCATTTCTGATGAATCGACATCATGGTAAGAACCATCGAATAATGTTGCTTTAATATCTAATACTGGATAACCAGCAATCATACCGTTTTCAAGAGCGTCTTCTAACCCAGCTTTTACTGAACCGATATATTCTCTAGGTACTGCCCCTCCAACGATAGCATCAACGAATTCAAATCCTTTACCTTCATTAGGTTCAAATTTGATCCATACGTGACCGTATTGTCCACGACCACCTGATTGTCTTACATACTTACCTTCACAATCAGCAGCTTTCTTGATTGTTTCACGATAAGCAACTTGTGGTGCACCTACATTAGCTTCAACTTTAAATTCTCTTTTTAAACGGTCTACGATTACATCAAGATGTAATTCACCCATACCAGCGATAACAGTATCACCAGTTTCTGGATTTGTATAAGTTCTAAAAGTAGGATCTTCTTCAGCTAATTTAGATAAACCGTTAGCTAATTTATCTTGATCTTGCTTAGTTTTTGGTTCAATTGCAAGTTCAATAACTGGTTCAGGGAATTCCATTTTTTCAAGAATTACGAAATTCTTTTCATCACAGATAGTATCCCCAGTTGTTGTGTTTTTAAAACCAACAGCTGCAGCGATATCTCCAGCATATACAGTTGAGATTTCATTACGCTTATTAGCGTGCATTTGTAGGATACGTCCTAAACGTTCTTTTTTGTTTTTAGTTGAGTTTAATACATAAGAACCAGAATTGATAGTTCCTGAATAAACTCTGAAGAATGTTAATCTACCAACGAATGGGTCAGCCATGATTTTGAAAGCCAATGCTGAAAATGGTTCTTCATCAGAAGCATGTCTTTCAATTTCATTACCATCTTCATCAATACCTTTGATTGATGGAATATCAGTTGGTGCTGGTAAATAATCAATAACTGCATCCAACATTGGTTGAACACCTTTATCTTTATATGCAGAACCACATAATACTGGGAATAATTCTACTGCTAATACACCTTTACGGATTGCAGCTTTGATTTCTTCTTCAGTTGGTTCTTCACCTTCTAATACCTTCATTAATAAATCATCATCATAAGATGCAGCAGAATCTAACATCTTTTCACGATATTCATTAGCTTGATCTACATATTCTGCAGGGATATCTTTGTAAACAACGTTTTCACCTTTATCCCCTTCAAAATATACAGCTTTCATTTTAATTAAGTCGATGACACCTTCAAAAGTATCTTCAGCTCCAATTGGTAATTGGATTGCAACACCATGAACACCTAATCTTTTTTCTAAAGATTCTAATGACATGATGAAATCTGCACCTGTAGCATCCATTTTATTACAGAATACGATACGAGGTACACCATAAGTAGTTGCTTGACGCCAAACTGTTTCAGTTTGAGGTTCAACCCCAGCTTTTGAATCTAATACAGTTACAGCACCATCAAGAACTCTAAGTGAACGTTCAACTTCAACAGTAAAGTCTACGTGACCTGGAGTATCGATAATATTTACACGATATCCATTCCATTGAGCAGTTGTTGCTGCAGAAGTGATTGTAATACCACGCTCTTGTTCTTGTTCCATCCAGTCCATTTGAGAAGCACCTTCATGAGTTTCCCCAATTTTATGGATTTTACCAGTGTAATATAGAACACGTTCAGTTGTTGTAGTTTTACCTGCATCAATGTGAGCCATGATTCCGATATTACGAGTTTTCTCTAATGAGAATTCACGAGCCATAGTTTTTCTCCTTTCTTATTAATTGTTGGATATTACCAACGGAAATGAGCAAATGCTTTATTAGCTTCTGCCATTTTATGAGTATCTTCTTTCTTCTTAACAGAAGCACCTGTTCCGTTAGAAGCATCAATAATTTCATTAGCTAGACGATCAATCATTGTATTTTCGTTTCTTAAACGAGAATAGTTAACTAACCATCTTAATCCTAAAGTCATTCTTCTTTCTCCAGAAACTTCTACTGGTACTTGGTAGTTAGCTCCACCAATACGTCTAACTTTAAGTTCAAGAACTGGCATAATGTTATTGATTGCTTGATCAAAAACTTCCATTGCTGGATTTCCAGTTTTTTCTTCAACTTTTTTAAATGCTTCGTATAAGATGTTTTGAGCAACACCTTTTTTACCATCAAGCATAATGTTGTTGATTAATTTAGTAACAGTTTTAGAATTGTATACTGGATCTGGTAGAACGTCTCTTTTTGCAACACGACCTTTTCTTGCCATTTATATTTCCTCCTATACTTGATTTAATTAAGATTTTGGTTTCTTAGCACCATATCTAGAACGACCTTGTTTACGGTTGTTTACCCCAGCACAGTCCATAGTACCACGAACGATGTGATAACGAACCCCTGGTAAGTCCTTAACACGGCCACCACGAATCAAAACAACACTATGTTCTTGTAAGTTATGTCCAATTCCTGGAATATATGCAGTTACTTCCATACCATTAGATAATCTAACACGGGCATATTTACGTAATGCTGAGTTAGGTTTCTTAGGTGTCATAGTAGCAACACGTGTACAAACCCCACGTTTTTGAGGTGAATTAGTAATTGTTGGTTTTTTAGCCAATGAATTATAACCTCTGTTTAACGCTGGTGATTTTGATTTTGATATTTTGTCAGTACGACCCTGTCTTACTAATTGGTTAATAGTAGGCATTCATTTTCTCCTTTCATAATTTTTTAACACACAATACCGGGTGTTTCATAATTTTCAATAAACAATGCGTCCTGAAGCGGACACCGTAGTAATATTAAAATATTTATTGTCAGATGTCAATCTTTTTTTAAGAAAAAATCACTTTTTTTCACTATTTTTTTATTTTTTTACATTTTAAACTTAGTGTACAAAAACAAGCAGGATTAACCTGCTTGTTCCATATTAAATTCTTGCATATTTTGATCACCATCAAGATTATCATCAAAAGAATCTTGAGCATCTAAAGCTTCTTGAGCTTCTCTTTCAAGAGTTTCAGGTGATTTTAAAGGTCCACGCAATCCTGTTCCTGCTGGTATTAATTTACCAATCAAGACATTTTCTTTTAGACCACGTAAATGATCTTTTTTACCTTTGATAGCTGCATCAGTTAAAATCTTAGTAGTTTCCTGGAATGACGCTGCAGATAAGAAAGATTCAGTTTCTAACGCTGCTTTAGTAATACCAAGTAATACTGGACGAGCTACAGCAGGATGCTTACCTTCTTTTAATACTTCTTTATTTAATTCAGTGAAAGTGTTGATATTGATATTTGTTCCTGGTAGACAACCAGTTTCTCCACCTTCAATAATTTTCATCTTACGTAACATTTGTTTAACGATAATTTCAATATGCTTATCAGAAATTTCGATACCTTGAATACGATATACCTTTTGAACTTCCTTGATAATATAATTTTCAACCGCTTCAACATCAGCTACTGATAATAATTCTTTAGGGTCAATTGATCCAGCAGTAATCTTATCACCAATATTTACCTTATCACCGACTTCAACACGGATTTTAGCACCATAAGGAGCTAAATAACTACGTGTTTCTAAATCATTAGTAACAACAACTTCCATTCTTCCGTTGTTATCGATCATATTAGTAACTTCACCTTCGATTTCACTAATGATTGATTTAGCTTTTGGATTACGAGCTTCAAATAACTCTTGAATACGTGGTAACCCTTGAGTGATATCGGCTCCACCGGCAACCCCACCATCATGGAATGTACGCATTGTTAACTGTGTACCTGGTTCACCGATAGATTGAGCAGCCATAATTCCTACTGCTTCTCCTAATTCAACAACGCTTCCTGTTGCTAAATTACGACCATAACATTTACGACAGATTCCGCCTTTAGCAATACATCCTAAAACAGAGCGGATTTCTACTTCTTTAATACCTGCATTAACGATTTCATCAGCTAATGCTTCATTAATTAACTCTCCACCAGGAACAATTACTTCTCTAGTTTCTGGGTTAATAACATCTTTTTGAGCAAAACGTCCCACTAAACGGTCACGTAATGGTACGATAACAGATTGATCATCATTATTATATAATTCAGTAACAATGAAACCACGATCTGTTCCACAATCGTCTTCAGAAATAATTACTTCTTGTGCTACGTCAACTAAACGTCTTGTTAAGTAACCAGAATCGGCCGTTTTTAACGCTGTATCGGTAGAACCTTTACGGGCACCATGGGTAGAAATAAAGAATTCTGATGCTGTTAAACCTTCTCTAAATGAAGATTTAATAGGCAACTCAATTGTTTCCCCTTTTGGATTTGACATCAAACCACGCATACCTACTAGCTGAGTGAAGTTTGAAAGTGATCCACGGGCACCAGAGTCAGACATGATGAAGATTGGATTTCGACTGTCAGCTTCGAATTCTTGACGTACGACTTCTTGTACCTCATCTTTGACATCAGTCCATAATTTAATTACGTTTTGATATCTTTCTGATTCAGTTAATTTACCTTTGTTATAGAACTTTTTAATTTGTTCAAGTTTTTCATCAGCATATTCAAAGATTTCATATTTAGCTTCAGGTACTTGGATATCGTATACAGATACAGTTGTACCAGCGATAGTTGAATAATAGAAACCTTGATCTTTCAATTTATCAAGCATTAAACTAGTATCAGACATTGCTTCATGTTTGAATACTTCATCGATAATCTTACCTAATGATTTTTTATTTAATGGCTTAATAATTGGCTGATTTTTAATGTGTTCCTTGATGTCTGTTCCCATTGGTACAAAGTATTTATCTGGTGTAGCAGTTAAGTTTTCGCTACTTGGATCATTAATAAATGGGAATTTACCATCAAAAATGTCATTAAAGAAAATTTTTCCTACAGTTGTAATTAAATAAGATTCATTTTGTTCTTTAGTAAAAGTTTTATTTTTTAAAGAACCAGCCTGAATTGCAACACGAGTATGCAAGTCAACAGTTTTAGCAAAATATGCATGATCTACTTCGTTACGATCAGCAAAAACAGTACCTTCACCAATACCACCTTCATCTTCAAGAGTTAGATAATAGTTACCTAATACCATGTCCTGAGAAGGAGTAACGATTGGTTTACCATCTTTTGGCCCTAAGATATTGTTTGAACCTAACATTAATTGACGAGCTTCTTGAATAGCTTCTTCACCTAATGGTACATGGACCGCCATTTGGTCACCATCGAAGTCAGCGTTGAACGCTGGTGTAACCAATGGATGTAGACGAATTGCACGTCCTTCAACTAATTTTGGTTCGAATGCTTGAATACCTAAACGGTGCAATGTTGGGGCACGGTTTAGTAATACTGGATGCTGTTTGATTACTTCTTCAACAATTGGCCAGATACGATCATCCATTTTATCGATCAATCTTTCTGCCGCTTTAATATTTGTTGCTAATTCATCACGAACTAATCCGTTAATTACAAACGGTTTAAATAAGTTTAATGCCATTTCACGAGGAATACCGCATTGATACATCTTTAAGTCTGGTCCAACCGCGATTACTGAACGTCCTGAATAGTCAACACGTTTACCTAATAAGTTTTGACGGAAACGACCTTGTTTTCCTTTTAATGTATGGCTTAAAGATTTTAATGCTCTTCCACCAGCACCGGTAATTGGTTTAGAACGTCTACCATTATCAATTAAAGCATCTACTGCTTCTTGAAGCATTCTCTTTTCATTTTGAACAATGATAGATGGTGTTCCTAATTCTAATAATTTTTTCAAACGGTTATTACGAGTAATAACACGACGATATAAGTCATTTAAATCAGAAGTTGCAAATCTTCCACCATCTAATTGTAACATTGGACGTAAATCAGGTGGAATAACTGGTAATGCTTCTAAGATCATCCATTCTGGTTGATTATCTGATGTTCTAAAAGCATTGATTGCTTCTAATCGTTTTAATAATTTAGTTCTTCTTTGACCTTGAGCTTCTTTTAATTCTTTGCTTACTTTTGCAAATTCTTCTTCAAGATCAACTTGTTTTAATAATGTTTGAATTGCTTCAGCACCAATTTGGGCTTCGAATGTATTCCCAAATTGTTCATAACATTTACGATAGTCTCTTTCTGACAATACTTGTTTGTACTCTAATGGTGTACTTCCTTTATCAATAACAACATAAGAAACGAAGTAAATAATTTCTTCTAGTTGTTTAGGTGACATATCTAAAATTAAGCCCATACGTGAAGGAATTCCTTTTAAATACCAGATATGAGCAATTGGTGTTGCTAACTCAATATGTCCCATTCTTTCACGACGTACTGCTGATTTAGTTACTTCAACACCACAACGATCACAAACTACACCTTTATAACGTACTTTTTTGTATTTTCCACAGCTACATTCCCAATCCTTAGAAGGACCGAAAATTCTTTCACAGAATAATCCATCCTTCTCTGGTTTTTGAGAACGATAGTTGATTGTTTCTGGTTTTTTTACTTCACCATAAGACCATTCGCGAATCTTTTCAGGGGATGCTAATCCAATTTGAATTGCTGAGAAATTATTTGTGCTTGCCATCTTTTTTCCTCCTATAATGATTCACTTTCATCAAAGTCTTCATCAATATCATTTAAACTAATATCAATATCACTATCATCAGCATCTTCAGAAACTTCTAATTCTTCGACTTCTTCATCATCAGTTACTGATTTATCTGCTGTATCAATTACTTCATCTTTGTCAATACTGCGTGGGAAACGACGTTCCTCTTCTTCAATATTGCGCATATCAATTTCATTATCATTTTCGTCTAATAAACGAACATCTAAAGCTAAAGCTTGTAATTCTTTTTTCAATACTCTAAATGATTCTGGTAAACCTGGTTCTGGAAGTGGTTGACCTTTAACAATTGCTTCATAAGTTTTAACACGACCTACAACATCATCAGATTTAACTGTTAAGATTTCTCTTAATGTGTAAGCTGCACCATAAGCTTCAAGAGCCCAAACTTCCATTTCCCCAAATCTTTGTCCACCATTTTGAGCTTTACCACCTAATGGCTGTTGAGTTACTAATGAGTAAGGTCCTACTGAACGAGCATGTAACTTATCATCAACCATGTGAGCTAATTTAATCATATACATGATTCCAACAGAAATGTTGTTATCATAATATTCTCCAGTTTGACCAGAAATTACTGGCTGTTTACCATCTTTTGACATTCCTGCTTCAGCCATAATATCTTCTAAATCTTTAGGATGTAATCCATCAAATGCTGGAGTTGCAATATATAAACCTAATTGACGAGCAGCATATCCTAAATGTAATTCCAATACTTGCCCGATATTCATACGAGAAGGTACCCCTAATGGGTTTAACATGATATCTAATGGTGTACCATCTTCTAAGTGTGGCATATCTTCAATTGGTAAGATCTTAGAGATGACCCCTTTATTACCATGACGTCCGGCCATCTTGTCACCTTCAGAAATCTTTCTCTTTTGAACGATATATACTTTTACAACCTTATTAACTCCTGGTTGTAATTCATCACCATTTTTTCTTTCAAACACTTTAATATCATGAACAATACCGGCCCCACCATGAGGAACACGTAATGAGTTATCTTTAACTTCACGTGATTTTTCACCGAAGATTGCAAGTAAAAGTTTTTCTTCAGCTGATAATTCTGCTTGTCCTTTTGGAGTTACTTTACCTACTAAGATATCCCCTTCTTTAACTTCAGCACCAATCATGATAATACCATCACTATTTAGATTTTTACGTGCTTCATCACCAACGTTAGGAATATCACGAGTGATTTCTTCTGGACCTAATTTAGTATCACGACATTCAATTGAATATTCATCAATGTGAATAGAAGTATAAACATCATCTTTAACTAATCTTTCTGACATAATAACGGCATCTTCGTAGTTATATCCATTCCATTCCATGAAACCAACTAATACGTTTTGTCCTAACGCAAGCTCACCTTGTTCCATTGCTGGTCCATCAGCGATAATTTGCCCTTTAACAATCTCTTCACCAGTTTCAACGATTGGTTTTTGGTTGATACAAGTTCCGTTATTAGAAATTTTGAATTTAGCCAGACGATAACGATGTTCTACACCTTCCTCGTCTTCAATAATTACTTTTTTAGCATCAACATATTTAACAACACCATTTTCATGAGCAACAACAGCAGCTCCAGAATCTCTAGCAGCTTGATATTCCATACCAGTTCCAACAAATGGTGTATGTGGATTTAATAAAGGTACTGCTTGACGTTGCATGTTGGCACCCATCAAGGCACGAGTAGCATCGTCGTTTTCCAAGAATGGAATACATGATGTTGCTACTGATACGATTTGTTTTGGTGAAATATCGATAAAGTCAACTTCTTCGCGTTTAGCCATGATATTTTCACCTAAGTGACGAGCAATTACTTGTTCGTCTAAAATAGTTCCATTTTCATCTGTTTGAACATTTGCTTGCGCAATGACATAATTCTTTTCTTCATCTGCAGTTAAATAACGAACATCATCTTCATCAATAACGCAATGATTTACTTTACGATATGGTGTTTCAATGAATCCATATTCGTTGATTTTAGCATAAGATGCTAAAGTTGAAATCAACCCGATGTTTGGACCTTCAGGTGTTTCGATTGGACAAATTCTTCCATAGTGAGATGCGTGTACGTCACGGACTTCATAACCAGCACGATCACGACTTAAACCACCTGGACCTAAAGCAGATAAACGACGTTTATTTGTAAGCTCTGCTAATGGATTGATTTGATCCATGAATTGTGATAACTGTGATGATGAGAAAAATTCTTTAATCGCAGCTGTTAATGGTCGAATATTAGTAAGTGATTGTGGTGTAATTGAATCAACTTCTGATAACGACATTCTTTCTTTTACTACACGTTCCATTCTTGATAAACCAATTCTAAATTGATTTTGAATTAATTCACCTACTGAACGAACACGACGGTTACCTAAATGATCAATATCGTCTAATAATCCAATTCTTGCCATTAAGTTAACACGATCTTCTGCAGTTAAGTCTAATGAGTTGTAAATATCAACTAAATTAAACATATATGAATATGCAGCAATCATATCTGAAATAGTTACAAATTTACTTGTTAAAGATAAATCTGTACCAATAACACGCATTTTTTTAGATTTTGTTTCATCTACATATACATCCAATACTTGGATGACATCATTTGATTCTAATCGTGGATTGGTGGTTAATTTACGTGTATGCGCTCCAGCTTCTAAAACCGGTTTAATTTTATCAATGACTTCTTGAGTAATTAACGTACCTTCTGGATATACTACATTACCATCGTTGTCCACTAAATCCTGTGCTAAAACACGGCCAGCAATACGGTCTAATAAACTTAGTTTTTTACCGAATTTGAAACGTCCAGCTTTAGCTAAATCATAACGTTTGCAATCAAAGAAACGTGTATATAAAAGGTTATTTGCACCTTCTAATGTAGCTGGTTCTCCAGGTCTTAGCTTGTTATAAATCTCAATTAAAGCCTCTTCAGTATTAGTAGTGTTATCTTTTGCAAGAGTATTAGTAATATATTCATGTTCACCAAAAACATCAATAATTTCTTCATTGCTTGAAAGTCCTAATGCTCTTAATAATACTGTTCCAGGCATTTTTCTATTACGGTCAATTCTTACATTTAATGTGTCTTTAGCATCAGTTTCAAATTCTAGCCAAGTACCTCTAGAAGGGATGATACTGCCACTAAATACAGTTTTTCCACTTTTGTCTAAAACGTCTGCAAAATAAGCACCAGGTGAACGTACTAATTGTGATACAATAACACGTTCAGCCCCGTTGATAATAAAAGTACCAGAATCAGTCATTAATGGGAAATCACCCATAAAAACTTCTTGCTCTTTTATCTCACCAGTGCTAGAATTAACTAATCGTAAAGATGCACGAATCGGTGCTGCATAATTGGCATCACGATCCTTACTCTCTTCTACTGAATATTTTGCTTCATCAAAAGTGCAATCTACAAATTCTAATGATAAAGTTTCATTAAAATTAGTGATTGGGTAGATATCTTCAAAAACTTCTTTAATTCCAACTTCCTTAAACCATTTGTATGAATTGGTTTGAATCTCAACAAGATTTGGAAGTTCTAAAGATCCACTAATTCTCGAATAATTACGACGAGTAATTTTACTTTTTGCTTTGGTTACTTTGTTTTCCACGTATTAACTCCACCCCTTTATATTTCTCTATCAAGATGTTTTTGAGCGCACAAAAACGCTTTATTATAAACACTAATAGGCATTTTATAACTCTATCACAAGGTTATTTTAAAGTCAATAAATTTTCTTAAAAAAATATAAAAAAACTATTGACAAATTATTATTTGTTAATAGCCTTTAAAATATAATAACCTTTATCACGTTTAACGATTTCAACATTCCCAAAAACTTTTTCTAAATTCTTTTTAGCAGAGGGTGCTCCCTGCTTTTTTTGAATCACAACCCAAATTTCACCATTTTCATTTAAATGATCTTTAGCTTCCACTAATATTTTAGTAACTACCTCTTTGCCAGCTCTTATTGGTGGATTAGTAACAATAACATCATATTGATCACTTACATTTTCATATACATCACTTAAATACACATTAGCTTCTAGCTTATTAGCCTTCAAATTTTCTTTAACTAAATCCAGGGCACGATTATTTACATCAACCATATCTACTTCTAAAAAAGGATACACCTTTTTTAAAGAAATACCAAATGTTCCATAACCACAACCAACATCTAATAGTTTAACCTTACTTTCATCTAACTCAATTGCATTTAGTAATACTCGTGATCCATAATCAATCATTTTTTTAGAAAAAACACCATTATCACTAGTAAAATATAAATCATGATCTCGATAGTGAAAAACAAATTGTTCCGGATTGCTTATTAATTCTTCATTATTAGTATAGTAATGTTTCATAATTATTAAGACAAAAGAGCCCATAAGGGCTCTTTATTCTGTTAAGTTAAATTATTTAACTTCTACAGTTGCTCCAGCAGCTTCTAATTTTTCTTTAATTTCTGCTCCTTCAGCAGCAGGAATGTTTTCTTTAATTACAGAAGGTGCTTTGTCAACTAAACCTTTAGCATCAACTAATCCAAGACCAGTGATTTCTCTAACTGCTTTGATAACAGCTACTTTAGTTCCACCTGGAGCAGTTAATGTTACAGTAACATTAGCTGGTTCAGCAGAAGCTTCATCAGCTCCAGCAGCAGCTACAGCAACTGGTGCAGCAGCAGTTACATCAAATTTTTCTTCAATTGCTTTTACTAAGTCATTTAATTCTAAGATTGTAGCTTCTTCTAAGTAAGCTAAAATATCTTCATGTGTTAATTTTGCCATCTTTATTTATCCTCCATTTTTATACTAAGCAGACTATTCAGCTGCTTCTTCTTTAGTTTCTTCTTTAGCTTCTACAGCTTCTTCAGTTGCTTCAGCAGTTTCTTCTTTAGCTTCTACAGCTCCACCGTTTTCTTCTTTTGCATCAGCAACAGCTTTGATTGCTCTTGCTACTTTGCTTACTGGTTCTTTTAACATAGCAAGTAACATAGAGTACATACCTTCACGGTTAGGTAATTTAGCGATTTCGTTAACTTCATCAAGAGTTAATAATTTACCTTCAACTACAGCACCTTTGATAACTAATGCTTCGTGTTCTTTAGCAAATTTAGCGATAACTCTTGCAGGAGCTACAGCATCGCTGTTTCCAAATGCAAGGGCATTTGGTCCTGTCAATTGATCATTTAGTCCTTCATATACTGTATCTACAGTAGCTCTTTGAACTAAAGAGTTTTTGTAAACTTTTAATTCGCTATCTTCAGCTTTTAAGTTTTTACGTAATTCAGTCATTTCAGCAACTGATAAACCACGATATTCAACTACAACTGCAGATTGAGCTGCTTGTAATTTAGTATTGATTTCTTCAACTAAAGTACTTTTTGCTTTAATAGCTTCTGTTGACATTGTTACACCTCCTGTAATTTTTTAATATATATGCAACAATATACTCAAACTAAAACTCCCGTTTACACGAGAGTTAAGTCAATATACTAGTAATATATTTCTTTAACACCTCGGTAACAAATTAAGGTTTCCCAGTTACTGTCTTGGGTATATTGATTGCGCTAATTTAATTTGTTGACTACTTACCAGCAGCAACTTTGACACTTGGTCCCATTGTTGATGTTAAGGCGATATTTTTCATATAAACACCTTTTGAAGTAGATGGTTTGATTTTTACTAATAAATCATAAACCGCATTAAAGTTTTCTACTAATTGAGCATCATCGAATGAAACACGTCCGATTGTCATATGGACATTTCCTTCTTTATCTGTACGATATGTAACTTTACCAGCTTTAGTTTCTTTAACTGCTTTAGCTACATCCATAGTTACAGTTCCAGTTTTAGGGTTAGGCATTAAACCTTTAGGTCCTAAGATACGTCCTAATTTCCCTAATTCAGCCATCATATCAGGAGTAGCGATCATTACTTCGAAATCTAACCATCCTTTTTTGATGTCTTCTAAAATTTCTTTACCACCAACTACGTCAGCTCCAGCATCTTTTGCTTCTTGAGCTTTAGCTCCTTCAGTTACAACTAATACTTTTTTAGTTTTACCAGTTCCGTGTGGTAATACTAAAGCCCCACGTAATTGTTGGTTAGCTTGACGAGGGTCAACCCCTAATTTAAATGCAACATCTACAGCTGCATCAAATTTTACTGTGCTTGTCTTTTTTACTAATTCAACTGCTTCTTCAACTGAATATGCTTTACCTTTTTCAATTAATTTAGCAGCTTCTTGATATCTTTTACTTTTCTTTGCCATTATTTTTCCTCCTTAGTGGTCTAACGGATTATCCTTCCACAAATGACGATTAATATTTATTAATCTTAAATTAAATACCTTCTACTTCGACACCCATGTTACGAGCTGTACCAGCGATGATTCTCATTGCTGATTCAAGATCGTTAGCGTTTAAGTCAGGCATTTTGTATTCAGCGATTTCTTTTAATTTATCTGCTGATAATGTAGCAACTTTAGTAGTTCCAGCGTTGCTTGAACCTTTTTGGATTCCGCAAGCTTTTTTAATCATTTCAGCTGCTGGTGCAGTTTTTAATACAAAATCAAAATCTTTATCTTCGTAAATAGTTAAAACAACAGGTACTGTTTCACCCATACGATCTCTTGTTTGGTCATTAAATGCATTACAGAATTTAGGCATTTGAATTCCTGCTCCGGCTAAAGCTGGACCTGGTTTTGCTCCTCCAGCTGGGAACTGAATCTTCATGACTCTTACAACTTTTTTACTCACGCGACATTCCTCCTATATATAAATTTGTCCGTGCTGTGGTCAAATGGACATAGTCCTTCCACGCATAGTAACACATATTGCGTCAACTACGAATTATACATTATTATTCGATAAATGCAATACTTTTTTTATAATTTTTTTCATTAATTTTTAAATATAAAAAAACCTCCAAGTCATATGGAGGTTTATAACTCAACTTCTGCTTTCCACAATCCATGAAGATTACAATATTCATAAACTGTAGCTTTACCTTTTTTACCAGCAATATTAAAGCGAGCCTCAGGTTTGTCTTCAGGTGTCAATGTAACTTTCATTGCACTTCCATCGCTAAATTCAACCCAAATATTACTAATTAAATGTTCTGGTGTCATTGGATGTAAAACTTCACCAACTGTTGCCACTAAATAATCACCTTCAACTTTGACAACTGGTACATGTTTTTCAACTGCCGCATCCACTTCGCCAGCTTTAACTTCAACCATTGGTTTACCACAGCACATTAGAGGCACACCATGATCTTCTACCATTTCAACCACATTGCCACAAATTGGGCATTTTAATAATTTCATTTTGAAAACCTCCTTATTAAGTTTATTTATCCCTTGCACCTTGATTATAGCATAGATAAATAGTAATCGTTACTAATATGCTTTATATTTTTCATTTTATATTATTTCCATTTTATTTACCAATAATCATAAAAAAGAAGACTTTAAAACAAGCCTTCTTTAATAGTTTTATTAACCTAAATTTTCAATCATTGCAATATATGAATCTGGTTGAAGTGAAGCTCCACCAACTAAAGCACCATCAATATCAGGTTGTTCTAGTAAAGTTTTTAATCCTTCAGGTTTTACAGATCCACCATATTGAATTCTGATTGCATCTGCTACTTCTTGATCATATAAATCAGCAATTACGCTACGGATATATGCACAAACATCTTGAGCAATTTCATTAGTAGCAGTTTTACCAGTTCCAATAGCCCAAACTGGTTCATAAGCAATTACGCTACGAGATGCACATTTTGGACATACATCTTTGAAAGCAGCTACTGTTTGTTTTTTAACAACATCTTTAGTAGTTCCTGCTTCATATTCTTCTAAAGTTTCACCAACACATACGATTGGAGTCATATCATTTTTTAATACTTGAAGCATTTTAGCGTTAACTGTTTCATCAGTTTCACCGAAATATTGTCTTCTTTCAGAGTGTCCAAGAATTACCCATTCAACTCCGATTTCTTTTAACATTTCAACGCTAACTTCTCCAGTATAAGCACCACTATCTTTAAAGTGGCAGTTTTCAGCAGCAACTAATAAGTTTTTAGCTTCTGCTTTTGCAGTTTGTAGAGCTAAATATGGAGTTGCAATTCCCCAATCAGCACTGTCACTAACTTTTCCATCAACCGCTTCTACGAATGCTTTAGTATCAGCGATTGTTTTATTCATTTTCCAGTTTCCTACAATAATTGGTTTTCTCATTATTATTTCCCCTTATTATTTATCATCAATTGCAGCAATACCAGGAAGTACTTTACCTTCCATATATTCTAATGAAGCTCCTCCACCAGTTGAGATATGAGAAACTTTATCAGCATATCCAAGTTGCATTACTGCAGCAGCACTATCGCCACCACCGATAATAGTATTAGCACCATCTAAGTTAGCTAAAGCTTCACAAACTTCAATTGTTCCTTTAGCAAATGGTTCCATTTCGAATACACCCATTGGTCCATTCCAGATAACTGTTTTAGCACCTTGTAATGCAGCTTTAATGTTTTCAACTGATTTAGGTCCAATATCTAATCCCATATATCCTTCAGGGATGTCACCTTCAACTACTTTAATATCACCTTCAGGTGCAAATGCAGTATTTACAACTGAATCAACTGGTAATAATAATTTGTCTCCAGCTTTTGCAAGAATATCTTTAGCTACTTGGATACGATCTTCTTCAACTAAAGAGTTTCCAATTTTATATCCTTGAGCAGCAGCGAATGTATAACTCATTCCACCACCAACGATAACTTTGTCAGCGATTTTTAATAAGTTTTCGATAACTAAGATTTTATCAGAAACTTTTGCACCACCTAAAATTGCAACCATTGGTCTTTCAGGATCATTTACAGCTTTTCCGATATAAGCAATTTCTTTTTCTACTAAGAATCCAGCTGCACTTGGTAAATGAGCAGGAATTCCTGCAGTAGAAGCATGAGCTCTATGTACAGAACCGAATGCATCTTCAACAAATACATCACCTAATGAAGCCCAGTATTTTCCAAGTTCAGGATCATTTTTAGATTCTCCAGCTTCATAACGAGTATTTTGTACTAAAATTACAGAACCTTCATCAGCATTTTTGATTGCATCTTCTAACACTGGTCCTCTTGTAGCATTAACGAAAGTAACAGGTTTTCCTAAATGTTTTTCTAAACAAGGAGCAACAACTGCTAAATCATTTTTAGCTTTATCTTCTTCTGTTTTAACTTTTCCTAAGTGTGAGAATAATACAATACATTTTGGATTTTGTTCTAATAGATAATTAATAGTAGGTAAAGCAGCTACTACACGATTATCATTAGTAATTTCTCCAGTTTTTTTGTTTCTAGGTACATTGAAGTCAACACGGCATAAAACAACTTTTCCAGTGACTTCGATATCTTTGATTGTTTTCTTATCCATATTCAACATTCCTCCATGGCTGAATTATACCATTCTTAAGCATTGTTTTCAATTAGTTTCATACATTATAATGAGGTGAAAGTGATGAAAATCAACCATTTAATTAGTATCAATATGCTACCAGAATTACTTAAACACGATTATCTATTCATCGATTTAAGAGAGCCTTATCAATATAAACAACTCCACCTAACAAAATTCGTCAATATCCCTTACCAGGACTTTACAATCGATAAACTTGACTGTCCTAAAAATAAACCAATTTTTTTAATTTGTTATAGCGGTAAACGATCATCTGACTTAGCATTAAAACTAATATCCTTAGGCTATCAGGCTTATAGTTTTGACGGCGGTTTTTATGCCATCGAGCATCCTATTGATTCTAGCTACTATTAAAAAAAGACTAACCGATGGTTAGCCTTTTTATCTAATTATATTCTATAACGGTTCATTATAAAAACGACCTACATATTTTTCTGATTTAGACACATTAATAATTACGTGAGGATCGACTTCCTTCATAGCCATAATCACATCATCAACTTCATAACTTGAAACAATCGCTGTAAGCAAAGAAACCGGTTTATTTGAATAACCTCCAACACCATCTAATACAGTAATTCCATGATGAAATTTTTTACAATACACAGAAACTATGTCATCTTTACATTTTGTATAAATATGCAACATTACTCGCTTATAACGAGTATGGAAATTTGATACTGTTTTAGTTGAAATAAACTGGAATAAAATTGAATAACCAGCTGCTTCAAAACCAAAAATAAAACCAAAAATTATCAATAACATTGCATTAAATACAAAGACCTGATTCCATATTTCACGACCGCTTTTATTAGAGATATATAATGCAATAAAATCTGTTCCCCCACTAGAAGCATTTCCTTTTAAAGCTACCGTAATACTAATCCCAAATAAAAAGCCACCAAAAATTACATTTAATATTGTATCATCAAATAATGGATACGTTGGCATTAACGGTAAAAAAAGTGATGTTAATATAACTTGTAATAATGAAAAAAATACAAATCGTTTAGAAATTTTCTTAGCACAAAATAATGCCACCGGTACATTTAAACATAACAGTCCAATTGAAGTTGGTAAACTTCCCCCTAATAATTCAGCAATCATATCAGCCATAATGGCAACTCCCATAAATCCACCGGATAAAGTTCCAGCCGGACGGACTAAATTTTTTGTTGCAAAAGCCATAATCAATGCTGATAAGATAACCGCAAAAAAACTAATGATATTCTTTTTCTTTCGTATATCCATTTTCACTACCCTCTTTTTCCGCCTCGATTATAGCATAACAATTGTACTAATTAAAGAACAATTTTATTATTTTTTTGTAAAGATAAAACAGCTTGCACCCAAGCTGCTTGTCATCATTTTTTAAATTAAATTATACTCTTTTAACTGTTCTTCAATATCATGTTCATCTATGTTGCAGCGACACTCACCAAGTTCAATAGCCGGTTTTGTTTTACCATGAAAATCGCTGCCACAAGTAATTAAAAGATCATGTTTTTTACCTGCATCATAGAAATAATTTACTGTCTCTAAACTATGATAATTACTAAATGCTTCTACCCCTTCAACACCTAATGCAACCATTTCATCAAAAACTTCAAATTGTCCTTTTAAATTATTACCCGGATGAGCTAAAACAACAGTTCCACCATGCTTTTTAATTAAATCAATGGTTTCTTTTAAACTAGGATAAATAATCTTGGTATAACATGGTTTACCTTGACTATAATAATCCCAATAAAAATTAACATATGGATTATCACTACGAGCGCCACCTTCACGATATGGTTTTAATAATGGGTGTTCTTGATAACGAGGATCATTTAATAATACTTCTCCAAACATTTCACCAGTATAAACACCATTAGCACTTAATTTATTTAAAGCTTCTTCATCAACTTCAAAACCTAATTTGTTTGTTAAAAGTATTTTTTCTTTCGAACATTTTAATTCTTGATCTAAAACATTTTGTTCTAGACGTTTAAAATCTTCATGATGATAATCAATACCATAACCTAATACATGAAGATTGATTCCATTATAGGTACAATCAATTTCTGTTGCACTGATATATTTGATATCATATTTTTTAGCTGCTTCTTTAGCTTCATCAATTGCTTTTACACTATTATGATCAGCAATAGCCATAATTTTAATCCCAGAGCGATGACACATTTCAACTAATTCACTAGGTGTAAACTCACCATCATCGCTATATTTTGAATGCATATGTAAATCTATATATTTATCCATTAGTCTGCTCCTTTTTTATATTATCTATTATCTTTTCAATCCCTAATACATATAACCCTTCATAAATTAAACTATCAAAATCTTCAACAAAAACTATTTGCGGCCAATGCTCTTTTGGTAAATAATTTTCCATTCCATCACCCGAAAAATCTTCTAATACATCACTACTAATACCAACAATTTCCGGATTTACAACACAACATAAACTAACAAGCTGATTTAAAAGTAAATTGTCTGGTGCCTTCTTTAACATTTCTGTTTGTTGCAAATGAGTGAAAAACGGTAAATACGATAATTCACCGGCAAAATTTGAGAACCCTTTACAAAGCTGATGATTAATTATCATACTACAGCCAATATACTTAACTTTAGGCTGATACATAAACGCTAGATTATTACATTGTGGATATTGACGACTAAAACCAATACCAGCTATATTTACATCATTTTCAATAATTATTGATAATTGATATCTATCTTTTAATAAGCCACCTAAATCTCTTTGAGCCAATTCTTCAAAATCACAAATATTAATCATTCCATTATTACTTACACCTGGAATACTTATTACTAAACTATCAAAGTGTTTCTTTTTTAAAAGCAAATCAATTGCCCGTACCAGTTCATTATAATCACCTTTAGTCCCGGTTAACCGAATATCACCTAAACATTTTCCTAGTAAATTATATATTCTACCAGCATAATAATAATTTATATGATCTCTTTTTAAGAGCATAACACCTAAACTTTGATAATCAGCATTTAACACATATTGTTTTGATTTTCGACCACCAGTAGACTGAGCTTTACCATCAAGTAATATTTCATTATTTTGAAGTAAATATTGTAAAATATTAGTAGTAGCCGCTAATGATAACCCAGTTTTTTGAGCTAGTTTATTTTTAGTCCAAATTTCACCATCATAAAAACATTGCCTGATTTGATGAATGTTATCTTCTTTTAAGTCAGTTATTTTAGTCACTACCTCACCTCTTTTAAACTTTCGTCACGTTATAACGAAAGTATCTAAAGTTATTATAACTTATTTATAAATATTGTAAAGAAATAAAAATCATCTGCCTAAATTACAGATGATTATATTATTTATTCTTCTTTTTCTTATAAATGATAAAACCAGCAATTACTACCACTGCAACAACCATTAATATTACATATGGCATAATGTTAGTACTATCACCAGTCATCACTGCCCTATCCATCATTCCATTCCTCCAATACATCTTCATTATACGCCTTATCTTTTATTTTAGCTACCTATTTATAAATCTAATAAATTAATATTTAGTTATTAATACTTTATAAATATGTATTATCATACACAAATAAAGACTAATTATTACATATAATACACATTTTATTACATTTTTAACCATTTATTTTTAAAAAAATGTATAATTTAATTACTTATACGATAAATTAACGGGGCAGGGAGAACTTAATGAATATTAATAATTTTTCTTTACTTTTAAAACAATATATTCACGAAAGCCAATATAATGTAGTAACTATTTCTAAACTAACTGGCATACCAAGAACTACTATTCAAAAATATATGTCAGGCATTCAAATGCCAGCTAGTTATGGGCCTGTTGAAAAAATAATTAAATTTTTATCTTTATCAATACAACAAAAAAACGAACTAAAAAAAGCGTATTTCATTGAAAAAGTAGGTTATTCAAAACAACAAAAATTAATTAAATTAAAATCAATTCTTAATTTATTAAATGACTTTTCATCCAAAGCTACAAATTACAATATTCATTACAACTTCCAGAAAACAAATAATTTTGCTAAAAATCCTGAAGAATTGAAATTAATGGTTCATTTTATTTTAGAAGATGCTCTTAAAACTACCAAAAAAGTTCAAATACTCATGAATAGTGATAATGATTTATCTGATATTATATACT
>NZ_NFLA01000044.1:0-23266 GCF_002160675.1 Erysipelatoclostridium sp. An15 | reverse complement strand
AGTATATAATATCAGATAAATCATTATCACTATTCATGAGTATTTGAACTTTTTTGGTAGTTTTAAGAGCATCTTCTAAAATAAAATGAACCATTAAATACATGTATAGTAAAATTGATAACACAAACTTTTATAGTATATTCCCATATACTATCAGTTCTAGAAATTATGTTTTACTTATTAATAGTGATTATTCACTCGGTATGTTAGCAGATGATGATCAAAAATATCTAAAGAATGAATTTAATAAAAAAAGCAAATTTTCAAAACAATTATTTTATAAATCAAACAACACAATTGACTATTTAAATTCACTTTTTAATTATCCAAATGCTAAATATCAAATCTTTAGCTATACACCATTTTTTATTCATTTTTTGTTTACATCAAAACAGTTAGCTTTGATTGATCAACAAACAAATAAAATATCTTTATTTTTTTCTATTAAAGATTTCAATAATACACTAAAACAAGATAAATATCTAACCAATAAAAACAACTATAAAAAAATATTAAATAATATTATCGAAAACCATTATTATAATATTCATGTTTTCAACAATAATAAAATAAGTTTTCCAAACAACTTAACAATTATTACCAATCAAAATTCATTAGTATTTTTCTTCGATACTTTTAGTATAACAATATATGAAAATACTATTTGTCATGATTTTTTATTACTAGATTTGTTATTTGAAATTGAGGAGTATTGTTTTAAACATGACGAAAGCATTAAAATATTAAATCAAATAATTTGTGGGAGATATGACAATGGATAAAGTAGAATTTTCAGTTTTATTAGATTATTTAATAAAAAATTCTTCATATAGTATCAAAAAACTAGCTGAAGAAACTAATATAAATCGTACTGTCTTACAAAAATATATTTCTGGTGATCGTTTTCCTAGCAGTTATGCCAACATCGAAAAAATTGCTGATAAATTAACATTATCCAAGCAGCAGCGAGAGCACTTGTATAATGTCTATAAAATCGAAAAAGTAGGTTATCATAAATATGAATGTCTTAAATCAATTAAACAAATAATCGAAAATATTAGTTACCCTAAAGATGTTAGCGATTATGATTTTAATATTGATTATACATTTGATAGTGTTAGTAACTTTGCAACTAATAAAGATGAATTAGTTATGATTGTTCGTTATTTAATTAATCAAGCCAAACAATCAAAAAGTCATAAAATTAAAGTATATTTACCTAAAAGCAATGAGATTTTTAAAATTATTTTTGATAATTTAAAATCAAATAGTTTATTATCAATGGAATTGCTAATCAAAATTTCTACTACTGACGCTAATCAGCTTGATAATATTAAACAATTTGAAAATCTATTACCGATTATATTTTTAGATAATTGTAATATTAGATATCAATATAGCGATTTATCACTTATGATCGAAAATCCTTTTTCTTTTCCTTATCTAATTTCTAGTGATACTTACACTTTATTAATTAATACCGATTTAACATCAGGAATTCTATTAGAAAAAGATATTAATGATTATTTATCTAAACAATTCGATAATAGTTTTAATAAGGCTGACCCATTTTGTAAAAACATTACATCAGTAGTAGATATTGTCAATTATTATGTTCAATCATATGATTTTAGTAATCCAAATGCCGTCAATGATATTCGTTCTTTTTCCTTTGAACCATGTATTGTTCCTAATTTAGATCGCTATATCATTCAAGAAAAATATACCGGTCCTCAAGAATATTTACAATTTATCGCCGATTTTTTACTTACATACATAAACAAACAATTAACCCATATCAAAGAAGGAAAGAAATTTGTTTTTTATTTTACAAAATCAGGATTAAAATCATTTTATAAAACCGGTCGTGTCAGTGAAATACCTAACCAGTTTTATAAACCGTTTTCTAAAAATGAAGTAATACTAATACTTAAAAGAATGTTGAATCTCGCTAAAAAATATAGTAATTATCAATTTTATATTGTTAAAGAATCAAAATTCAACATTCCTAATAAGTTTAGTCTTGTTTTGAATAACAAAAATGATGTTTTATTTAGTATTGGTGGTAAAAATGATGATACTTCAGTTAGCATTGTTCTATTAGAACCAATTCTAAAAAACGAGTTCTATTCACTAACTGAATTAATTGAATTAGAAGAGTGTTATTATGACTTTGAATATAGTACGCAATATTTAGAAAACTTTATAGAAGAACACAGATAAACTTATAATCAGGTTTATCTTTTTTTATTTGATACATCGCTAAATAAAAAAACATTGATTCAATCAATAAAAATTAATATACAAAAAAATAAGGGCATTAAATTTGTATTTATTTAAAAAAACGGTATACTGAAAGTAACAAGAGGAGGAAATTATTATGGTAAATATGCAAAAAATTGCAGTAATCGGATGTGGGTTTGTTGGATCAACATCAGCATTTAGTTTAATTCAGACAGGTTTATTTTCAGAAATGGTTTTAATAGATGCAAATAAAGAAAGAGCTGAAGGGGAAGCAATGGATTTAAGTCATGGTAGTGCTTATTTAACACCAATGAAAATCTATGCGGGAACTTATGATGATATTGTTGATGCTGGTATTATTGTTATTACAGCTGGCGCAAATCAAAAACCAAATGAAACTAGATTAGATTTAGTAAAGAAAAATGTTAATATTTTCAAAAGTATAATTCCAGAAATTACTAGTAGAAATTGTGAAGGAATAATTTTAGTAGTTTCTAACCCGGTTGATATTCTAACTGAAGTAACTTTAAAATTATCAGGTTTCCCTGCTAATCGTGTAATTGGATCTGGTACGGTTCTAGATACAGCAAGATTAAAATATGTATTAGGTCGTCATTTACAAGTAGATCCTCGTAATATTCATGCTTATATTATTGGTGAACATGGTGACAGTGAATTAGCTGTTTGGTCTGGAGCTTCTGTTGGTGGTATTCATATTAATCACTTCTGTGAATTAAGAGGACATTTCCAACATGAAGAAGCAATGGAAAGATTAGCTCAAGAAGTTCGTGATAGTGCTTATGAAATCATCGAACGTAAAGGGGCTACTTATTACGGTGTAGCTGTTGCAGTAAAAAGAATTGTTGAAGCTATCGTTAAAGATGAACATGCTGTATTACCTGTATCTAGCTTAATGCAAGGTGAATTTGGTTTAGAGGGATTATGTTTAAGCATTCCAACTGTCGTTGGTCAAAACGGAGTTGAAAAAGTTGTTGATATTCATTTAAATAATGAAGAAAATGAAAAATTACAAGCTAGTGCTAAAGCTTTAAAAGATATTTTAAATAGTTTAGATATTTAGTTTGTAGATATTGCCAGAACTTAGTTTCTGGCTTTTTATTTAACAATATGTATTTTTAAGTAATTATATGGTATATTATTCTTTAGGTTAAATAAGTAATTTCATAGAAAGAAGGCGTTTAAATGAAATGTAAGAAATGCGGTTTTGATAATAAAGATGGTGCTCTTTATTGTAGTCAATGTGGTAGTAAAATCGAATCCTCTAAAATTGAAAACATAAAAAAGAATCGTATTTTTATGATTGTAGGAATTGTGGTAGTTGTTATCGCTGTTGCTTTAGCTATTTATTTTATTTTCATTAATCAAGAACCTAAAAAAAGTAATTATGACTTAGCTTTAGAAGATGCAGATACTTATATTGAGGATATGGATTATCAAAAAGCTGAAGATGCTTATTTACAAGCTATTGATATTGATCCTAAACAAGTTGAACCATATCAAAAGCTATCAAATCTTTATATGTCTCAAAATGATTATCCTAAAGTTGTTGAAATCTTAAAAAAGGCAGATGAAAACACTGATGATGAAACTATAAAAATAAAATATTCTTTAGCAACTTATGTTCAAGATGTTTTAATTCCTGATATCGGTCAAGTTAGTGAAGGAAATTACAAAGCTAGTTATGTACATATTACTAACCCATACGATACTTTTAAAATTGATAGTATCCATGATTTAGCTGGAGTTTTAACTTCAAGAATTATGGATTTTGATAACGACGATCAAGATGAGCTATTAGTATTAACATTAGATAACCAGGTTGCTGATTTTGATTATACAAGAAATCAAATCACGATTAATATTTATGAAGAAAGTGATGGTAATGTTTCATTAAGCGATAGTTTAACCTTAGAACAATTTACACTTGGAATTGGTGATTTAGAAAATACCGGAATTTTCATCCAGGAACACGATGATCAAATTTATATTTGTGGTACTCTTTACGGTCTAATGTATAATTATGGTAATGGTTATAGTCATGAAACATTTATTTTACAATATAAAGAAAACAAACTAGCTAAACAATTATATAAACATGAATCTGCTTCACTTTCAACAGCTCAAGACAATGAAACAGCAGATGCTTTTAAAAACATTGGTCTAACCAGCGATGCTGCTATCGTTAAAGAAACTAATTATGAATACTTTAATTTTACTGATCAAGTTAGTGATGTATTATTAAAAATTACTGGTAAAACTAACTTAGATTCTAATTATCAACAACAAACAGTTAGTAATTTGGAATATAAAATTGAATTAATATTATCTAATAAAAAATCAGTCAATACGAATATTTATCTTCCTATTTTAGAAGCTTATTATAATTCTTGGCAAGATAAATTCGAGACACCAAACGAAACTGAATATCGTGTTCAATTATCTGGCTTACAAGCAAGATATAATGAAAATATGAAGCTATATTATTGTTATCAAGATATTAATCATGATGGTATTTCAGAAATGTTTATCGGTGTTGATATGGGTGCTGGTGAAATTGAAATTTGTGATTTATGGACTTATAACGGATTAAATCTAAAAGCTGCTCCAGAAAGTTTCTTATTTGGTGATCGTGAAAGTATGACTTATTGCAGCGATAACTTAGTTCGTGTTCGTACTTATTATGGTGGTGAAGAAACAATAACTTTTAACAAACTTAATTTCTTAGGACAATTAGTAACTTATAAAACTTCTGGGGATGATGAAACTGTTGATTTAAACTGGCAAGAATTAACTGATGATTTATTTAAAAATGAAAATAGCAATAATAAAAATACTGCTAAGAAAAACAACACCAAAGATAAAGCTACATTAAAAGCAGAAATGGATGCTTTAGAACAAGAACTTGAAGCCCAAGATCAACAAGCAATGTCAATGGCTGAAATACGTGAAGCTGCTAGTAATGCTTTAGAACAATGGTCAAACAAAATGAATGAAATCATTGATATTCTAAAAGAACAAATGAATAAAAATGAAATCGAAGCTTTTAATAAAGAACAAGAAGAATGGTCTCAAGGTGCTGAAAACCAGGCAACCGAAGCTAGAGAAGAATATGGCTCAGGAACTTTGGGTCCTGTTGAATACTTATCAGTTAAAAGACAACTAACTAGAGATAGAGCTTATGAATTATTAGATCGAATAGATTAAAAGGAGCAAACCCTTGCTCCTTTTATCATGCCATTATTAAATTAGTATACCATTACAATGATCAATTTCATGTTGAATAATCTGAGCTGTAAATCCTTGATAGGTTTTAATTTTCTTTTTGAAATCCTCGTCAAAATAACTTACTTTAACTTTTTCATAACGCTTTGTTTTTTTAACCCCTATATGTGATAAACAGCCTTCTTCAGTTTCATATAATTTACCAGAAAATTTAAGAACTTCAGGATTAATCATTATTATATATTTATTATTATCATTAACAACGATTATTCTTTTATTTGCTCCGATCATATTAGCAGCCATTCCCACACAATGATCGTGGTTAGCTTTAATTGTATCTAAGAGATCTGTAATTACATCCAAATCTTCTTTAGTAGCAATAGTTGATTTTTGACTTAACTGAAACTGGTCTTTTACAATTTCTTTAATCACTCCAGATATCTCCTTTTAAAAACATTAATTATTGTGTGGCTACTGCTTCAATTTTAGCCATTGTTTTAGCTACTGATTTTTTAGGAATGGCAGCCGTAAAACCAGTTAAATCATGTTCCTTACCGCCTACTACACTACCAGTTCCACCCTGAACCCAGCCAGAAATACATAATACATTATCACTAAACTCAAATTTAATATAATGCATAGCTGTCATAAGACCAGTTCCCATCTTCCAGACCATTTCATCATTATAATTGATTAATTTATAGCCATCGTTTGCTAGAATGTTTCTTATCTGTTCATCGATAATAGCTGGATCACGACTACATTCAACAATTTTAACTGTTCTTGACATAAATACCTACACCCCTTTTGTTAATATACTTCTTTAATAAGTATATCATTTATTATATTTTAAACAAAATAAAAATGATAAATGATGTACACTCATTTACCATTTTTTATAACCCATATAATTTAACTCTATTATAATTACCCGTTTTTATAATCTTTATTCAATTGTTATTTAATTGTTATTTAGTTTTTCTTCTTGGTTTATAAAAACCGCATGGTGAATAATTATTTTCGTATTTCTTAGCGATTTTTTTCACCACTAGACAGACTTTTTCTTTTGTCATTGTATTTTTTCACCTCCATACTTACCCCAGTCATAAAAATAGCAAAACCTATTAAGTATGAAATCATGGATTTTGGATAGCTAATAACTATTAATAGTAAATATACAATAAACAATAATTGGCTTCTAAAAATATTTTTCTTTAGTAAACTAGATTTCTGAAAGAAAAACGTTTTAGCGGCATATAACATCAAAATAATCAAAATATAAATATTTAAATGTTCATAAACTAACATGCATAATATATAAGCACTTGTGGTAATTATCATACATTTAATAAAACTATCTGCATGGTATCCATCCACCAACGTTCTTAAAGAAACCATTACAACTAGAAAAACAATAGTTTCTAATAATTTCCCCAACAGTAAACCGATAGTGAATATAATAATTAATAATATACTTTGTGTAATAACCAACTCTATCCCAAAACGTATTTCATCAAATTCATCATCAGTTACTAGCTTACCCTCTAACAGATAGCTTGTTATTTTACTACTTATATTTTCCATGATTTCACCTGCTTAAATTATATTACAATTTTCGACATTATTTAATAATAAGAGATTGAACGGTAAGTTTTTAGGATTCAACGGTTATTTTATAGTTATTTTTATTCACTAATTATTATCCTAAATGATACTAAATTTTGATTATATTTATAATTAATCATTCCACCTAGTGAAGAAACAATCTCTTTAATAATCATCATACCATTACCATGACCTTTACCTTTAGTAGTTATGAAATTTGGTTCTTTATTAGCCGAATTACTAATTTCAATTAATAACATATCATTTTTACTTATTATTTTAATCGTTACCGTTTTATCATTAGTATCTCTAGCTGCCGCAATAGCATTATCAATCAAATTAAACAATAAACTACTTAATTTATTTTCAGGAATATTAATCTCTTTTTTTACCATTAAATTTGTTTCAAAATTTATATCAGGATTTAAATTAATCTTAAAATTAATAATTGAATCCACTACACTATTACCACTAAAAACTACCTGTTTAATTTCTTTTAAATTCTCATTTAATTTAGTTAAATATTTTTTAGCCTCTAGCGAATCATTATTTACTAGCCCATTTAATACATTTAAATGATTACTAAAATCATGTTTAAATTTATTTAATTCTAACTGTTCATGACTTAAATCTTCTAGATACTGTTTAGTTATACTATAAGAATTCTCCAATAATTCTAATTTTCCCTTTTCAATAAAATTTTCTGACGAAGATATCATAAAATAATTAACTAATATTAATAAAAGTGACATTAAAATAATCGCTATCATAACTAAAATATTATTGATATCAGAAAGTATAGTATTTAACAATAATATAATAGTTAACTCAGTAATATTAGTTAATGTATATAATGTTAAGTATAATGTTGATAAATGATCAAAAATAAATTGTTTATTTTTAAAAATATTATAACTAATAAATATTGAAAATAAATTTATTATAGCCACAATCAATCCACGTACATTACCTAGTGCAACATATAAATAATTTGATGACTTTAACAACATAGCTATTGTTACCAACAAACTAGAACACATAGAAAATATATTATAATACAAAATCGTCACTAATAAATTACTCAACTTATACTGATTAGTGATAAAACCACAATAGATGAAGTCTGTTGCCATACAAATAAGATTACCAATGATAAACCAGCTTGCAAAATCAGCAGTAGAGTATGTAACAATATTTACAACAATGGCATAAATTATTGCTGAAATCATTAATTTGACTGTATTTTGTTTTCTAACATTGGGAATCACTAAAGAAATTATAAACGTTAAGCCAATAACATACATTAAAGAATAAATGTACTCAATTAAAAAATTAATCATATTCTTTTCATCACTTTCATTATTAATTCAAAAACATATTCTTTCTTCCTACGACTTACTTCTATTTCTTCGCCAGTATGATTTAATGTTATGATGTTGCCTTTCATTTTACAGACATTATCGATATTAATGATTTGATTTTTATTTACTTGGATAAATTGAATTGGTAAAAGGGGGAATATTTCTTTTAAAGGGACATATCCAATATCTTCTTTTCCATCTATTAAATGAACTATAACATGTTTTTGAAGATACTCAATATATAAAACATTCATAGGATTAAAGTAATACATTTCTTTTTTAGTAATAATTTTTATCTTTTGATTTTGACGTACTAACTTGAATGTTTCTTTTAAAACACGATTTATTTCTTCCTCTAGTTGATTTTTAAAGATATATCCAGCAACATTAATTCCAAAAGCTTCAGCCATACGATCTTTAATACTAGTTATAAAGATTATTATTATATTATCAAAGCGTAACTGTTTAGATAGGGCAATACCATCTATTTCTGGCATATCAATATCCAAGAATAATATATCGTAATGTTTAGTACGGTTAATAAAATCAATAGGTTTGGTGTATTTGTCTATTGTACATGTTTCTAATAATTTGTTTTCGTGAATTAATTTTTCTATTTTATTGCAATAATAAATTTCATCATCTAAAATTGCTATTTTCATTTCATGTCTCCTCATCATTTTATAAATTATAATGATTATTAATAAACAATAATTGTACTGTAAAAAAGACATTTATAAAATTAACTGACAATTGCTTTTATAATAGCTCAATTTATTTAAAAGTTAAATATGATTTGTCGAAAACGTACTAAACTAACTAAGAATGTATTTAAGAAAAAAAGTACTTCAGAATATTTATCTGAAGCACTTAATAATTATTTATTTTTCAAATCAGATGCATCGAATGCTTTAGCAATTGGTGCTCCTGGAGCAACCATTGGGAATACTTTATCATCTTGATCTATAATACATTCAATTACTACTGGTCCATTATATTCCATTGCTTCTTTAATAGCTGGAGCAACTTCTTCTTTAGTAGTAACTTTAATAGCTTTGCATCCCAATCCTTCAGCAACTTTGCAAAAATCAACTTTATCAGTAAGGATAGTATTTGAATAACGTTTTCCATAGAATAAAGTTTGCCATTGACGAACCATTCCTAATACATGATTATTCATAACTACTTGAATAACTGGGATATTATAACGACTTAAAGTTGCTAATTCATTCATATTCATTCTAAAGCAGCCATCGCCAGCAATATTGAATACTGTTTTGTCAGGATTTCCTAACTTAGCTCCCATAGCGGCACCTAATCCAAATCCCATAGTTCCAGCACCACCTGAAGAAATAAATTGACGCGGTCTTCTAAAACGATAATATTGAGCAGCCCACATTTGATGTTGACCAACATCTGTACAAATGATAGCTTCGCTGTTAGTTAAGTAATCAATTTGTTCAATTACATAAGGACCTGTCAACCCATTATCATCATAGCTTAATGGATACTGTTCTTTTAGATCTCTGATTTCTTTTAACCATTGTGGATGACTTTGTCTTGTCAATTTAGCATTTAATTCAGTTAATACGCTTTTAGCATCCCCAACAATTCCTAAATCAACAACTACATTTTTATTGATTTCAGCAGCATCAACATCAATGTGAATAATTTTAGCATTTTTAGCAAAAGACGCTGTATCACCAGTAACTCGATCAGAGAAACGAGCTCCTACTACAATTAGTAAATCACATTTGCTGACACCAAAGTTTGATGTTTTAGTTCCATGCATGCCTAACATACCAGTATAACGAGGTCTAGTAGTATCAAATGCACCTTTACCCATTAATGAATCAGTAACAGGAGCATCGATTTTTTCAGCAAATTCTTTGACTTGTGCAGCAGCACCGCTAGTAATTACACCACCACCAACAAAAATGTATGGTTTTTCACTTTCTTCAATCATTTTGATTGCTTGATCTAATTCTTGATTACCATAAGTATATTTACGTGGCTCAATTTTTTCCGGTACTTGTGGTTCAAAATCAATTGTAGCCGCTGTAACATCTTTAGTAATATCTACTAATACTGGCCCAGGTCGACCTTCTTTAGCAATTTGAAATGCTTTTCTAATTGTTGGTGCTAAATCTTTAATATTTTTAACAATAAAATTATGTTTAGTTATCGGTATTGTCACACCAGTAATATCAATTTCCTGAAAACTATCACGACCTAGTAGAGATACGGCAACGTTAGCTGTAATTGCTACTACTGGTGAAGAATCCATATATGCCGTAGCAATTCCAGTAACTAAATTTGTAGCTCCAGGTCCTGAAGTTGCTAAACACACTCCAACTTTACCAGTTGCACGGGCATAACCATCAGCAGCATGGGCCGCCCCTTGTTCATGGGAAGTTAGAATATGATTAATTCTATCTTTATATTCATATAACGCATCATATACATTTAAAATTGTTCCCCCTGGATAACCGAAAACTGTATCTACACCTTGTTCGATTAAACATTCAGCAACAATTTGCGAACCTGTCAATAACATTATCCTATCCTCCTTATCTCTACTTAGTTGGTTTTACTTCTAGAACAGCACCACGATCAGCTGAAGTAACCATTGAAGCATATCTTACTAAATATCCTTTAGTAATTTTTGGTTCTCTAGGTTGCCATTTAGCTTTACGTTTAGCTAATTCTTCGTCACTTAAACGAACATTGATAGAATGTTCTAAAATATCTATATCAATGATATCTCCTTCTTCTACTAAGGCAATTGGACCACCTGATGCAGCTTCTGGTGAAACATGACCAATTGAAGCACCACGAGTAGCTCCAGAGAAACGACCATCAGTAATTAAAGCAACATCTTTATCTAAGCCCATTCCCGCAATTTCACTTGTTGGTGAAAGCATTTCTCGCATTCCCGGTCCACCTTTTGGCCCTTCATAACGAATTACAACAACATCACCTTTTACAATTTTTCCAGCTCTAATTGCTGCAATAGCATCATCTTCACTATCAAAAACACGTGCTGGCCCACTATGAACCATCATTTCTTTAGCTACTGCTGATTGTTTTACAACAGCACCATTTGGTGCAATATTTCCTTTTAAAACTGCAATTCCACCATAAGGTGAATATGGATTTTCCACTGGACGAATTATTTCTGGATTTAAATTAACACATCCTTCAATATTTTCACCAACAGTTTTTCCAGTAACAGTCATAATATCAGTATGCAATAAACCTAATTTGTTGATTTCATTCATTACCGCATAAACACCACCAGCATCATTTAAATCTTCCATAAATGTATCACCAGCAGGTGCTAAATGGCATAAATTAGGTGTTTTCTTACTAATTTCATTAGCAATTTCTAAATTCAATTCTACTCCTGCTTCATGAGCAATTGCTGGTAAGTGAAGCATTGAGTTTGTTGAACATCCAAGTGCCATATCAATTGTTAAAGCATTATAAAAAGCTTCTTTAGTCATGATATCACGTGGTCTAATATTCTTTTTAATACATTCCATTACCTGCATTCCAGCGTGTTTAGCTAAACGAATTCTTTCAGAGAAAACAGCAGGAATTGTTCCATTCCCTTTTAAGCCCATTCCTAAAACTTCTGTTAAACAGTTCATTGAATTAGCCGTATACATTCCTGAACATGATCCACATGTTGGACAAGCTTTTTGTTCAATTTCATGTAATTTTTCTTCACTAATTGTACCAGCATTAAACTGTCCTACTGCTTCAAACAATGAAGATAAGCAAGTTTGTTTACCATCAACTCTTCGTCCAGCAAGCATTGGACCTCCTGATACAAAGACAGTAGGAATATTTAAACGAGCCGCAGCCATTAATAACCCAGGCACGTTTTTATCACAGTTTGGTATCATAACTAAACCATCAAATTGATGAGCCATTGCTAAAGATTCAGTACTATCTGCGATTAATTCACGAGTCACTAATGAATATTTCATCCCCGTATGATTCATTGCGATTCCATCACAAACAGCAATAGCTGGAATCTCAACTGGTACCCCACCAGCTAAATATACTCCTTTTTTAACTGCTTCAGCAATTTTATCAAGATTCATATGCCCAGGTACAATTTCATTATATGAATTTACTACCCCAATTAATGGACGTTGTAATTCTTCATCAGTATATCCTAAAGCATTGAATAATGAACGATGTGGTGCTCTTTCACTTCCACTTTTTACATTATCACTACGCATTTAAATTCCCCCTTTAAATATTGGCAACGATTAAGTTACCCATTTCTTTTGTTCCAACTAATGTCTTTCCTTCAGACATAATATCACTAGTACGATATCCTTGTTTTAAGACTTTTTCAATCGCCATTTCTATTGCATCAGCTTCCTTATCTAAATCAAAAGAATAACGAAGCATCATCGCTGCTGATAAAATAGTAGCAATCGGATTAGCTAAATCTTTACCAGCAATATCTGGGGCACTGCCATGACTAGGTTCGTACATTCCAAATTTATCTTCTCTAAGTGAAGCACTTGATAACATACCAATTGATCCAGTTACCATACTTGCTTCATCACTTAAAATATCACCAAACATATTTTCAGTTAAGATAACATCAAATTGTTTAGGATCTTTGACCAACTGCATTGCGCAGTTATCAACTAACATATTTTCTAAAGTTACTTCTGGATAATCTTTAGCTACTTCTCCAACTACCTTACGCCATAATCTTGAAGTATCTAAAACATTAGCTTTATCAACACTAGTAACTTTTTTATTTCTTTTCATTGCAATATCGAATGCTCTTTTAGCAATTCTTCTAATTTCAGTTTCGCTATAACTCATTGAATCACGCGCTACTAGTTCTCCATTTTCATCTTCAGTCGAACGTTTACCAAAATATAAACCACCTGTTAGTTCACGCATGATCATCATATCAAAACCACCAGCAGTTAATTCTTCTTTTAATGGACAAGCTCCTTTTAGCTCGTCATATAAAATAGCTGGTCTTAAATTAGCAAATAATCCTAATTCTTTACGAATTTTTAATAATCCTGCTTCAGGACGTAGATTAGGTTCTAATTTATACCATGGTGATGTATTAGTATCACCACCGATTGATCCTAATAATACGCTATCGCTATCTTTAGCAATTTGTAATGCTTCATCAGTTAAAGGAACCCCATATTCATCAATTGAAGCACCACCCATTAAAATATTAGTGTAATTAAATTTATGATTATATTTATTAGCAATGGCATCTAAAACTTTAATTGCTTCATTTACAATTTCTGGTCCAATCCCATCACCTTTGATTACCGCAATATTCTTTTCCATTTATTTACCTCTTTTTGCATTAACGTAATTAACCAAACCATCAGCTGCAATCATTTTTTGTAAAAATTCAGGGAATGGCTGACTTTGATAAGACTTTCCTTTAGTAACATTTGTTATAACTCCACTACCAAAATCTACAGTTACTTCATCCCCTTGTTCAATACCATCTACAGCCTCTGGACATTCCATAATTGGAAAACCAATATTAATTGAATTACGATAAAAGATTCGAGCAAAACTTTTAGCAATAATACATTTTACACCAGCTGTTTTTAAACAAAGTGGAGCATGTTCTCTTGATGAACCGCAACCAAAATTTTGTCCAGCAACAATAATATCACCTTGTTCAACTGTGTTTGCAAAATCAGGATCAATATCAACCATTGCGTGAGTTGCTAATTCTTTAGCATCAAATGAATTTAGATATCGCGCTGGAATAATTACATCAGTATCAACGTTATCACCATATTTATATATTTTCATTATTACTCACCCACCTTTTCTGGATTTGCGATATATCCAACAATCGCACTTGCTGCTGCTACTTCTGGTGAAGCCAAATAAATTAAAGCTTCTGTATCACCCATTCTTCCTACGAAGTTACGATTTGTTGTAGAAACACACTTTTCACCTTTAGCCATAACTCCCATATGACCACCCATACATGGTCCACAGCTAGGAGTATTAAAAGCACATCCAGCTTCTACAAAAATTTCTGCTAAACCTTCAACAATACATTGTAAAAAGATTTTTTGTGTAGCTGGAACAACCATAACTCGAACGTTTTTAGCAACCTTTTTACCTTTTAATATCGCTGCTGCTTTTCTTAAATCACTAATTCGTCCATTAGTACATGAACCAATTACTACTTGATCAATATAAATTGGTTCCATAGTTTCGATTTCATCAATTGTATGCCCATTTCCAGGTAAATGTGGAAATGCGACTGTTGGACGAACTTTACTTAAATCTATTTCAATGACCTTTTCATAAGGTGCATCTGGATCAGCTTCATAAATTTTATATTCTTTTTTTGAATGTTCTTTCATATAAGCAATTGTTTGATCATCAACTGGGAAAATACCATTTTTAGCCCCAGCTTCAATAGCCATATTACAAATTGTAAAACGATCATCCATTGTTAAATATTGAATACCATCACCAACAAATTCCATTGATTTATATAAAGCCCCATCAACACCAATTTCATTAATTATATGCAAAATAATATCTTTACCACTGACGTATTTAGTTGGTTTACCAGTTAAAACAAATTTAATTGCTTCTGGTACTTTAAACCATAACTCACCAGTTGCCATTCCAGTAGCAATATCAGTAGTTCCAACTCCAGTTGAAAAAGCACCTAAAGCCCCATATGAACAAGTATGAGAATCAGCTCCAATAATACACTCACCAGCGACAACAATTCCCATTTCTGGTAAAATAGCATGTTCTACCCCACATTTTCCTTGTTCCATATGATATGTTAATTCTTGTTCGTTAGAAAAATCTAAAATAGCTTTAGAGTTTTCAGCTGATTTAATATCTTTATTAGGTGTAAAGTGATCTGGCACTAATACAACCTTATCTTTATCAAATACTTTATCAGCCATTTGTCTAAAAATTGGTAATGCCATTGGCCCTGTAATATCATTAGCCATAACCACATCCAATTTTGCTTCTATCAATTGACCGGCCACAACTGAATCCATACCAGCATGATCAGCCAATATTTTTTGCGTCATTGTCATTGCCATTATTTATATCCCCCTTATTTATTACCTTTGTAGGTTGTAATTAAGGAGTTTAATAACTCCCTAATTACAACACACAAAAGTGTGTTGTTTATTTAATCTTAGTTATTGATTAATTTATCTTCATCTGACCAAGAATATAATTTTCTAATTTCTTCCCCAACTTTTTCAGATTGATGTTCTTTAGCTAATTTTCTCATTGCTTTAAAGTGAGCTTGTCCACCAGCTTCAGACATATCTAATAAGAAATCTTTAGCAAATGTTCCATCTTGAATATCTTTTAAAATTTGTTTCATAGCTTTTTTAGTATCTTCTGTGACAATTTTTGGTCCAGTAATATAATCACCATATTCAGCTGTATTTGAAATTGAATATCTCATACCAGAGAATCCTGATTGATAGATTAAATCAACGATTAATTTCATTTCATGGATACATTCAAAATAAGCATTTCTAGGATCATATCCAGCTTCTACTAATGTTTCAAAACCAGCTTGCATTAATGCACAAACCCCACCACATAATACAGCTTGTTCACCAAATAAATCTGTTTCAGTTTCTGTTCTAAATGTTGTTTCCAAAATACCTGCACGAGCACCACCAATTGCAAGACCATAAGCTAAAGCGATATCTTGAGCTCTTCCAGTTGCATCCTGTTCAACAGCAACTAAACAAGGTGTCCCTTTACCTGCTTGGTATTCACTACGTACTGTATGCCCAGGTGCTTTTGGAGCAATCATAGTTATGTCAACATTTTTAGGTGGAACAATTTGTCCAAAATGAATATTGAAACCATGAGCAAACATTAACATGTTACCTTCTTCTAGATTAGGTTCAATTGATTCTTTGTATAATTTAGCTTGTAATTCATCATTAATTAAAATCATGATGATGTCTGCTTTTTTAGCAGCTTCAGCTGAAGTATATACTTCAAATCCTTGTTCTTCTGCTCTTTTCCAAGATTTAGAACCTTCATATAATCCAATGATTACATTAACACCAGATTCTTTTAAGTTTAATGCATGAGCATGTCCTTGAGAACCATACCCAATAATTGCGACAGTTTTACCATCTAATAAAGATAAATCACAATCAGATTCATAAAAAATTTTAGCCATCTTTCTTATCCCCCTATTCTAATTTTTATGACTTTTTATATCAATTTCGCCAAGACCACGTTTGATTCCTGATAATCCAGTTCTTACGATCTCAACGACATTGAACCCTTCTAACATGGCAAGCAAGCCATCAATTTTTGATTGATTTCCTGTTGCCTCGATTACTAATGAAGTCGGTGCCACATCAATAATCCGTGCTCTAAAGATATCAGCAATTGAAACCAGCGAAGAACGCTGTTGTTCATTTGCCTCTACTTTAATTAAAACTAATTCCCGATAAACTGATTCTTCTGGTTTAAGCGGGAAGATATCAATTACTTCTACTAATTTACTAAGCTGCTTTTCAATTTGATTTAAAATCAAATCATCACCGCAGGCAACAATCGTCATTCGAGAAATATTCGGCTGATTAGTTTCACCAACACTTAAACTTTGAATACTATAACCACGGCGACTGAATAATCCAGCAACACGACTTAAAACTCCTGGATTATTTTCTACTAATAACGATAATACTAAACGATTCATATTCCGCTCCTTTCATTTACTTTAGCGCTCGGTGTAAACGATTCATTGCAGAAATGATTGCTTTAATTGTTGCTGTTGTAATATTTGGATGAATACCTACCCCATATTCTTGCTTAGCGCTTCCCTTAGCTCTTAAGTATACATAAGCTGCTGCTTTTGAGCTAGAACCTGAAGTTAAAGCATGTTCGCTATAATCTAATAGATGTGAATATTGTCCAGGTAATGAATTCAAGGCATTTTTAACAGCATCAATTGGACCATTTCCAAGTCCCGTCAATTCTTTAATTTCACCATTAACTTCAATTGTAATTTCTGCACGACGTTCATAAACACTGTCTTCGTCACTTATATCAATCAATCTTTGTTTAACAAAGCGATAAGGTTCTTCTATATCAACATATTGTTCAATAAATGTATCATAGACTCTTTCTGGTGATACTTCCCCTTCTTCTTCACTAATATCTTGAATAATCTTAGAAAAATCAACTTGTAATCCTTTTGGTAAATGGAATCCATACATACTTTCCATTACATAAGCTACGCCACCTTTACCTGATTGTGAATTAATTCGAACAATCGGTTCGTATTGTCTACCAATATCACTTGGATCAATTGGTAAATATGGTACTTCCCAAATTGGATTATTTCTTTCTTGCATCGCATGCATTCCTTTATTAATAGCATCTTGATGACTTCCAGAAAAAGCAGTGAATACTAATTGACCAGCATATGGCTGACGTGGTGGAATTTGCATTTTAGTAACTTTTTCATAAACATGTTTAATATTATTAATATTACTTAAATCAAGTTTAGGATCAATACCTTGAGTAAACATATTTAATGCTACAACTACGATATCTAAGTTTCCAGTTCTTTCACCATTTCCAAATAATGTTCCTTCAACACGGTCAGCACCAGCCATAATACCAAGTTCAGTAGCAGCTACTCCTTCTCCACGATCGTTATGAGTATGCAATGATAAAATTACACGTTCACGATCTTTAAAATGTGTTGACATCCATTCAATTTGATCGGCATAAACATTAGGTGTTGTCATTTCAACAGTTGATGGTAAATTAATAATTACTTTTTTATCTTTACTTGCTCCCCATTCATCCATAACTGCTTCACAAACTTCCATAGCATATTCTAATTCAGTTCCAGTAAAACTTTCAGGTGAATATTCAAGAATTACTTCCCCATCGAATTCTTTACTTAATTCTTTAACTAATTTAACCCCATCAACAGCAATTTTTTTGATTTCTTCTTTATCTTTATTGAAGACGACATCTCTTTGTAATACTGATGTTGAATTATAAACATGAACAATTGCTCTTTTTAACCCTTTTAATGATTCAAATGTTTTTCTAATCAAATGTTCACGGGCTTGTGTTAACACTTGAACAGTTACATCATCAGGGATTAAATTTTCTTCAATTAAAATTCTTAAAAAATCGTATTCTATTTGACTTGAAGATGGAAAACCAACTTCAATTTCTTTAAATCCCATATCAACTAAGAGTTGAAACATTTCCACTTTTTCTTCGATTTTCATTGGTGTAATCAATGCTTGATTACCATCACGTAAATCGACAGAAACCCATGTTGGCGCTTTTTCAATAACTTTATCAGGCCAAGTACGTTCTTTAAAGTTGATTGGTTCAAATCTCTTATACTTTTGATAATTCATCATTTCCGTTTTCCTCCTATTAATTTTGTTAAATACTTATAAAAAAACTCTCGCACTCAAAATGACATTGCCATTTTGAGGACGAGAGTATAATAACCCCGTGGTTCCACCTCAATTTATTAATATCTCACGATATTAACCTCACTAAGTACGCTATATTATATAGTTCATACTCTTGCTAGATAACGGTTGCATTCCGTAGCCACCTACTGATTTCAGCGCTCCACTCAAGGATGAGTTCAATAAACAACCAATAATCCTTTTCACCAGCCAGGATCTCTCTACGCTTGATCAATCTATCTACTAGTTCCTATCAAAGTATTTAAGTTATGTTACTCAATATGATAGCTTGATATTTTATTAAAGTCAACCCATTTTCCAAAAAAACACAGATAATATATTATCACCCTAATAATTAATTATTTATTAGACTTTTTATCTAAATTTATATATCCTTATTATTTTACCTATTAATGATAATCAAATAGTTTATGTTTATTATAGATTACTTTAGCAGCAAACATCTCATCAACATTATATGTTTCATTCAACAAATCATGAAATTGTTTTTTATATTCTTGATATTTTTCTTTGCTAAATGTAAATGTTTTAATCACTTCATTATCAGGATAAAGCAGTACAAATTCTAATCCATTATTATTTTCTAACACTAAATCATAACTAGCTTTACTTGTTAAAGATGTTCTAATATCATGTTTCATAATTTCAATAATACGATCATCTAAATCTTTTTCCTTAATAATAATTTTTTCTTTCATTTCCTTTAAATCAGATACAAAGCGTATCTCATAATCTGTTAAATCAAGTTCAATTTTCTTCAATAATTTTTGACTATTTTGACTTAATACTAAAACATATTTCAATTCCGGATCATAATAAACACACTCATATAAAATCTTTTGATAATGACCACAATGAGGACAGTAATATAAAAATAACTCTTCGTCCATTATACTATTTTTCGCTTTTATATCAGTTACACCATTAATAATAGGGTAAATTTCTTTTTGGCTGCTTTGTAAACAATGCACACAACTAATTTCCAATTTTATTTTATTAAGCATAATTTCTTCCTCCTGCATTCATTTTACAAAACCACCTTTTCTTTACTACCACAATATCTATAGATTATCTAAAGAATTCGCAAAGTTACTAAATAAATAAAAAAATTTTACACAAAATTCATAAACCGATTACATTAACTGGATAGTTATAAATAAAACAATTTATATAATAAAAAATGCAAAAATAAAAAAGGAGAACGATATGAAAAAAACAAAAATACTTACTGGGCTATTAACTCTTTCAATGATCAGTTCAACTACAATGACTGCATTAAATGCCCAAGATAATCGTACTAGTTTTAATAATACGATGCATGAAATTGCTAATTACAATACCAATGCTGGTGCAGATGGCGATGGTGGTGTTGCTGAGATTGTTAAATACAACAAATATAATCAAACTATGTATTTAGTTTCTGGTAAAACACAATCTGTCCATATTGTTAATTTAAACAATGTCAATTCAAACAGTAATACTACTTTAGAAACAACAAAAACAGTTACTCTTGAATCAATTGGAATAAATGATGGTGGCGATATTACTAGTGTTGATGTTAGTCCTGATGGTAAAGAAATTGCCATTGCTATCCAACATAAAGATTATGATAAAAATGGTTATATTGCTAGATTTGATGCCAATGGGCAACTAATCAGTATTCATGAAGCCGGTATTCAACCAGATATGATTACTTATTCTCCTGACGGTTCTTTAATTTTAACTGCTAATGAAGGAGAGCCACGTCAAGGATATGAAGATGGCACAGTCGATCCTAAAGGATCAATAACAGCTTTAGATACAAATACTAATCAAAGTTATGATATTGATTTTACAGCTTTTGATAGCGCTGAAAGTCGTGCTGCTTTAGTTGCTGATAATGTCATTATAAAAAAAGATACAGCACCATCTGTAGATTTTGAACCAGAATATATTACTATTTCTAATGATAGTTTAACTGCTTATGTTACTTTACAAGAAGCTAATTCAATTGCAACAATTGATTTAACTACTAAACAAGTAACTAGAGTTGATTCTTTAGGTTTTAAAGATTATAGCAGCGGTGATAACAAAGTTGATCTTTATAAAAAAGATGATGCAATTAATATTACAAATACTGATGAATTCTTAGGAATTTATATGCCTGATGGTATTTCTTCATATGAAGTTGACGGTAAAACATACTTATTAACCGCTAATGAAGGTGATAGCCGTGAATGGGGTGATTACATTAACGAAGTTGAAGAAAAATATGGAGAATCAAAAAGTAAAATTGTAACTTTAAATACTGATGATTATGATGGTTTTGATGACTTATCTAAAAAATATTTATTTGGTGGCCGTTCTTTTTCTATCATTGATGCTTCAACAATGACAATGGTAAGTGACAGTAATGGTGAATTTGAAGAAATTACTGCTAAATTATTACCTGAATACTTCAACTGTTCAAATGATGATATCTCATTTGAAGATCGAAGTGGTAAAAAAGGACCTGAACCAGAAGATATTAAAACAATGATTATTGATGGTAAAGTAATGGCATTTATTGGTTTAGAAAGAATCGGTGGCGTTATGATGTATGATGTTAGCGATCCTACAAACCCTACTTATGTTGATTATCTTAATTTAAGAGATTTTAGCGATGATATTAGTGGTTCAGTATCACCAGAAGGACTATGTACTGTTAGCGCTAAGGATAGTCCAACTAATAAACCAATGTTAATTATCGCTAACGAAGTATCTGGTGATGTAAATGTAGTAGAAGTTGCTGGTGAAACTTATCAACATTCATTAACTTTAGATAAAACAGAAATAGCACTTAAACCTGGTGAAAACCAAACATTAAATGTAACTTACGATGGTTATAAAACATTAACATTCTCAAGCGATAACAATAACGTTGTCAGCATCAATAATAATGTTATTACAGCCATCAATCCTGGAGTAGCTACAATTACTGTTAGTGACGGTCAAATTCAAGCAACTTGTAAAGTAACAGTCACTAATCCAGATAATAGTCAAACTGGAACTCAAACACCTAGCACTCCTGACCAAAATGTTTCAAGCCAAGAAAAACAGCCAGCAAATACTGCTGTTAAAACAGGTGATGAATCTAATTTAGGGTTATATACTGCTGTTTCATTTTTAGCGATTGGTTTAATTATCGAACTAGTTAGAAGAAGACAAAAATCTCATTAATCTTATTATCAAAAGGGAACTAGTCCTAATGTTTTATTAAACTAGTTCCCTTTTTTCATTAATTATTCTTTCTATTGTTATAGTAGTTGGTTTTCCATTTATATAACCTTCTTTTAAAGTTAAATCTTCTACTAATCTATCTGTCATTTCCTTAACTTCTTCTTTTTTTACCAATCCTACTATCTTCATTATCTTCTTTAATGAAATATCGGTTTGTTCTAACAGATTTATTAATATCTCATATTTTTCTTCGGCTTTACCTTCCATTCTTCCAGCTGTTCTATTTTCAATTATTAATCCTTGCGCTAAGTTACACATATTTTCAACTCCTTTCTTTAGTTTATCACTCATTTTAAAACCATATTCTTTTTCTAAGATTCCCCTTATCTCTTGAACACTTCTTCCGCTCATTCCAAACAGTAACATCACTACTCTTAATAATTCATCATTCTCTTCATACTTTTGGCTTATTTCATGTTTGCTGCTTGTATAGATCGTTGCTATCTTGATCTTATCATAGGCTTCTTTTTCTTTTAACGGTATTCCTGATTCCACTTTTTCTTGTAGACTATATATCCTGATCGTTCCATCATATTTTAACGGTGCTTGAGGCATTAACCAGATTGAATATGTCTTTTGCATCTTTTGATAATTATCACCATCAATTACTGTTTTAAACTGCTTAGATATCAGTCTACTTGTATAAGCAATCCCTCTTGTTACTATCTTATAATCATTATAGATACTGTTTTGAGCTTCGATATTGATCTGCAGCTTACAAGCTTTCTGTTTATTTCTTTTAGGAACATCAAGTTCAAAATGGACATCAAATCTTAGTATTCCTTTTCCAGGAATGATTGATTCATTATTACTGGTTTTAACTACTCGATTGCCTGGAAATACCGGTTCATGATTAATATTAGCTGGAATGATTTCCTGGATTTCCTCAATCGTAAAATCACGCAATTCATCAACGACATATTTTAAAATATGTGCTAATATCTGGGTATCACTAAGAAGAACTTTACAGGTTTCATCAAGCTTTACACTTTTAGAATCATTATTGATGATCGATTGATTAATAACTGTAGCTGT
>NZ_NFLA01000043.1:0-24293 GCF_002160675.1 Erysipelatoclostridium sp. An15 | reverse complement strand
AAAAATTAATTAAAAATAGCAAAAAAATTAAATTTTCCAAAAAATAATCTTCAAAACAAAAAAGAAGCTGTAACGCTTCATTAAAGGTTAAAAAAACCTCCTTTCGTTACAGCCCCTTTAATCGTTTTAGATGTTTAATAATAATTTGAATATATTTTTCTAGTAATAGCTGATCAGATTTGCTGAAACGATCAAAACTAGTAGAATCTAAATCTAATACACCATATAGTTCTTGGTCAATAATGATTGGTAAAACTATTTCACTATTTGTTGCACTATCACAAGCAATATGATCTTTAAAGTTATGAACGTTAGCTACTCGGTATACTTTTTGATCAGTTGCACAAGCACCACAGACACCACGATTTAATGGAATAATTGTACAGGCTGTTTTACCTTGAAATGGGCCTAAAATCAATTGACCATCTTGATATAAATAAAATCCTGCCCAAGATACATCATTTAATGTTTGATAAATAAAAGCAGCACTATTTGATAGTAATGATATTTCATATTTAATATTTTCTAATAAGCTATCTAATTGTTTTTCACGCATTTTAATCACCGTTTTATATTATACAACAATTTATGCAATTAGTGGTTAAAATATTTAATTTTGGTAAAAATATGATTAGATTAATAAAAGGAGAATTAAAATGAAACGATTTTTTAAATTATTATGTTGTATGACACTTTTATTTACTCTTTCATTTAGTTTATCAGGATGTTCTGAAAATCAAAGTAATGAAACAGATACAATGGAAGATACTGATAATACTAACGATGATGAATTAGCAAAAATTGATAGTAAAGTGGAAGAAAGATTTAATGGTGATTATGCTGTAAGTCAAGAAGATGTTAGTGAATCAGTTACTTACATTAATGAAAATATTGACAATATTAAAGATAAAGATGTTGCTAAAAATATTTATGAACATAGTTTATTTCTAGAAACAGCAGCAACTCAAGGTAATGTTGATGATTCTAATAAAATTAAAGAATTAGCTGTTAATTCTAAGGAATATGCTAAAAATGTCTATAATGCTAGTGATGATGAAGTAGATAATATTATTGAAGAAGGTAAAGAAAAATTTGATACTTTTAAAAATGACTTTAAAAATGGTGTTGACTCATTTGTAGATGAGTTTATGAAATTCTTTTAAAAATATAAAAGATAGAGTTTAGATAAAAGACTCTATCTTTTAGTTTTATTGATTTAATAAATAATAAGCAATAGTGCTATAAATCGTAGTACCCTTTAACAAGACCTCTTCATTAAAATCATAAGTAGTATTATGTGGGGCAGCAGCAAGATTAGTAGTAAGTTTCATATAGGTACCAATACCGCCATGAGCTTGTACGGTTGCCAGCATGTATGAAAAATCATCACTGCCATCAAGTGGGCTTAAATCATTTTTAGCCACTTTAATTTCTTTTAAATGATCTTTACATACCTGGCGAATAATATCCATCATTTTTTTATCACATTCTAAGGAATATGCTTTACCCATTTCTTTGATTTCAACAATTGTATCATGCATTAAAGCTGAACCATGTATAATATCACGGGCATATATTTCCATATAAGTATTCAGTTCTGTTGTTTCACCACGAACTTCAATCTCTAATTTAGCAGTTTCTGGGACAACATTACGACCGGTTCCAGCGTGAATAGTACCGACATTAACACGGGTACAACCATCACTGTTTCGAGGGATTGAATGTAAATTCAAAACACATGATGCAGCTGATAAAAGGGCATTTTTACCAAACTGTGGCATTCCAGCAGCATGAGAAGATACGCCATGATAAGTAACATCTAATTTAGTGGTAGCAAATGTTTCATTCATTCCTAAAAACAAATCAGTATCTTCATGTTCGTTTTCATATGTCCAGATATGACCGGCAAAAATGTAATCGACATCGTTTAAAATGCCACTTTCACATACACATTTAGCACCTCGAACTCCTTCTTCAGCTGGCTGGAAAATTAGTTTTAATGTTCCGTGTAAATTATCTTTTATTTCAGCTAAAATTTTTGCAACCGTTAATCCCATTGCTGCATGACCATCATGACCACAAGCATGCATTGCTCCTAAATTGCAAGAAACAAAGCCTTCTTTAGTTGGAATATGTTCACAAGAATCATCTTCAACTATACTTAAAGCATCAATATCAAAACGAATTGCTACAACAGGACCAGGACCATTTTCGATAATACCAGCGACAGCAGTAAAACCATCTTTAACTTTTTCTAAATAATAAGGATCAGCTCCTTGAGATAAAGCCCGTTTATAATTCATTGTTAAAACTCGTTTGCTAGGAATCCCCATTCTTCCTTCAGGACGCATGATTTCTTTACCTACTAAAACCTGATACCCCAAATCGTCAAGTTTTCTTGCAATAATTGAAGCTGTTCTTAGCTCAAGCCAGCCTCTTTCAGCATACTTATGAAAATCGCGTCTTGTTTCTACTGTTTCTAAGTAGTATTGTTTAGCAAGTTCTTTTATTTTGTCATACATAAACCCTTTCTCCTTTATTTTATTCTAACATTTTAATGAAAAAAGGTTAAGAATTTTACTCCTTAACCTTTGATATTTTGTTTAAATGATATCTTTGTAGTTTACGATATACATATTTTATAATGTTAACTAAATAACTTGATAATTCTACTAGCACAGGTGAAAAGGCCATTAATGCTAATAAAACAATCATCCAGTTAAAACTAATACTTGTTAGTTCTAAGATTTTTTGACCAATGATCAATGCTATGTAATAACAAAGCTGAGTAGTATAAATAATAATTTTACGATAAACTGTTAAAGGTCGATATACTTTTAATAGAGCAAGAGTATAGTTCCATCCTGTAAATAAAATACATATCGTCGATAGCATTTCTGCATTATAATTTAACGCTAAACCAATATTAGTAATTAAAGTTGAGCCTAAAGCTATTGTAAATGCTGAAGGGAAGGCGTTATTAAAGACTTTTTCTAAAAAGCTGCCTTCAACTCGAGCAAAATTAGCTTCGTAAGTTAAAAAGAACGTTGGTATTCCAACCCCGCAAGCACTAATTACAGAAAGCTGTGCTGGTTCGAAAGGGTAAGTCTGCCCAAAAATAATAGTAGTTATAGCCAGTAAAGTTGAAAAAATTGTTTTTATTAAAAACATAGAAGCTGACATTGAAATATTATTGATAACTCGACGTCCTTCATCAACGATATGCGGCATTGCATCAAAGTTATTATCTAATAATACAAGATTTGCTACATTCTTAGCAGCGTCACTACCTGAAGCCATTGCAATTGAACAATCTGCTTCTTTAAATGCTAAAACATCATTGATACCATCACCAGTCATCGCTACAGTATGACCTTGTTTTTTAAGTAAAATTACCATTTCTCTTTTTTGCTGTGGTGTAACCCGACCAAAAACAGAATATTTTTTTAATGCTTCTGACATTTCAGTCATATTTTTTATAGTTGAAGCGTCTTTATAATAGTCTGCTTTTTTTAATCCAGCTCGTTTAGCGATTGATGAAACTGTAATTGGATCATCTCCAGAGATAATTTTTAAGTCAACTCCTTGATCATAAAAATATGCAAGAGTTTCCTTGGCATCTTCCCTAATTATATCACTTAAAACTATGATACCAGTAGGGATTAGATCATCTGGTAATGACAAATCAGAAACGACTTGATCACTATGAGCTAAAGCTAAAATTCGATATCCTTGGCTAGCATAATCTTTACATTTTTCATCTAATATTTCATGACCACCAGGGAATAAAAATTGATATGCTCCGATATAATATGTTCCAATATTTTCAAATGAAGCACCACTGTATTTTCGATCAGAACTAAATGGGATTACAAAATAAGGTTTAAATGTATTTTGTGGTGGATAATGTTCTTTTAAAGCTTGAGATGTGACATTATCGTCATCTAACGAATACATTAAATTTCCAATTATTTCTTCAATACTTACATCATCAAATTTAATATCAAATTCAACTTTTATTTTACCTTCAGTAATAGTTCCGGTTTTATCTAAACATAAAACATCAACTCGAGCTAATGTTTCAATACAAAATAACTCTTGTACCAAAGTCTGTTGTTTAGCTAGCCTTAAAATACTGATAGTTAAAGCGACACTAGTCAATAAAACAAGTCCTTCAGGTATCATTCCAATAATAGCTGCAACGGTACTAACAACAGCATCATCGAATGGCTGATTAGCATATAAAAATTGTTTTAAAAATAGTAGGCCTCCAATTGGCAATATTACAATACTAATATATTTTAAAATTTTATTTAAACAACGATTTAATTCTGAATTATGTTTTTTTAATTTCTTTGCTTCTTTTGTAATTTGATTCATATAGCTATCTTCACCAACATGAGTCACTTTACAAATTCCTTGTCCTGAAGTAATGAAACTTCCAGAGAATAATTTATCACCATTTAATTTCAATACCGGATCAGATTCTCCAGTTAATAATGATTCATTAGTTTCCATATGACCATCAATTAAAACACAGTCAGCTGGAATTTGTAATCCTGTTGATAAAACAAGATAATCATCTAAAACAATCTGGTCAATACCAATTTTTTTTATCTCATTATCACGAATTACATCAACATGAGATGCTGTCAAAATTGATAGCCGGTCTAAAGTTCGTTTAGCTTTAATTTCCTGATAAATACCAGCAATAGTATTAATAATAATAATAAAAATAAATAAAGTGTCTTTATATGAACCAACAAAAACTATTAAAGCAAATAAACTGATGTTTAATATATTAAAAAATGTTATTGTATTGTTTAAAAATATTTCTTTATAGGATTTAGTAATTCGGTTATCAATCTCATTAATTTTACCTTCATTAATTCGTTGAGCAACTTCTTTACTACTTAATCCATGATATTCATGATTATTTATTTTCATATAATTCTCCTTTTTATTATTGTAGCTTAAAAAAATGAAATAAACAATAAGCACAATTATAATTTAGATTTATTTAGAATTATTTAAGAATAACTTAAAAAAATATTGTATACAATTATTGTATACAATTTCTGTAATAAGTGCTATAATAAACCTACTTATATTTTTAGGAGGTGTTTATATGAGTGTACTAGTTGATAGATTTATCGAAAAGGCTAGAGATGGGGATAATAACATCGATAATAACCTGTATACAAAATATGATGTAAAAAAAGGATTAAGAAATGAAGATGGTACCGGGGTTTTAGTTGGATTAACTAAAATTGCTGATGTAGTAGGTTATAAAAGGGAAAATAATAAAAAAATAGATTGTCGTGGTGAGTTATATTACCGAGGAATTGCTGTTTCTGACATAATTAATAAAAGAGAACCACATCAACGTTTTTTATTTGAAGAAACATGTTTTTTAATTATTTTTGGTTATTTACCAAACAAGGATGAATTAGAAACATTTAAAGCTGAATTATCTAAACGTTATGAATTACCTAAACATTATTTGGAATCTAAAATTTTAGGATTTCCTTCAAAAAACTTAATGAATAAATTACAGCAAGAAGTATTAATGCTTTATTCATATGATGATGATCCTGACAACACATCACCTAAAGAAACTATGTATAAAGGATTAAATCTGATTGCTAAAATACCATCGATTGTATGTTATGCTTATCGTAGTAAAGTTCATTATTTTGATAAACAGAGTCTATATATTCATCAAATACGACCAGATTATTCAATTGCTGAAAATATTTTGTATTTACTTAGAGATGATAAAAAGTTTACTACTAAAGAAGCTGAAGTTTTAGATATGTGTTTAGTTTTACATGCTGATCACGGTGGTGGAAATAACTCTACTTTTACAAATATTGTAATTAGTTCAACGGGAACTGATATTTATTCTAGTTTTGCTGGAGCAATTGGTTCATTAAAAGGACCACGCCATGGTGGTGCTAATCTTGCAGTTATGGATCAAATGCAAAAAGTTATTGATTGTATTGGTTTAGATGCAACCGATGAACAAATAAAACAAATTATTGAACAAATATTAGATAAGAATTTTAATGATAACAGTGGATTAATATATGGTATTGGTCATGCTGTATATACTTTAAGCGATCCTAGATGTGAAATTTTAAGACAACAATGTAAAGAATTAGCCAAGGAAAAGGGGAGAGAAGCTGAATTTAATTTCTATTATCGCTTTGAAAAAGCGGCAATTGCTGCAATTGAAATCAGAAAAAAAATTCATGTTTGTGCTAATGTCGATTTTTATAGTGGATTGATTTATGATATGTTATCAATACCAAGAGAGTTATATACGTTAATGTTTGTAGTAGGACGTTCAGTAGGATGGTTAGCTCATAATATTGAAAACAAATTATATGCCGATAAGATTATTCGTCCTGCAGCTAAATATGTAGGGGAAACTCATGAATATGTTCCTTTAAAAAATCGATAATTATTATTAAAGTAAGCAAGTATAATTTACTGCTTACTTTTAATTCGTTTATATAAAAAGAGGGGGTAAAAGAAAATGGAAAATTTTATCGAAAAGTATAAAATAAACTATGATAAAATTAACTTAAAAAATAGAATAATTAACTATTTATATTATATAGTTAATATAATAGTGCTTCTTGCTTGCATATCTATTAGAGAATATTTAATATACGTGCTTATTTTATCACTTATATGTTTTATTATATTCACACTTGTGCATACTAATATTTATTTAAACAGCCTTAGCAAATTATATTCAAGTTTAAAATTTGATTATGATAATTATCAGGAAACTCAGCAAATCTTAAATTCAATTTGCATGCAATTTCCTAAACATAAAGATCGTCAGATTCAATTAACACTATATTTAACTTCATTAGCATGTAATGAGTCGCCTGAAAAATTGATAGATGCCTTTTTAATTTATCAAAAAGAATTAAACAGTAATAATGCTAAAGTTATTTTAGAATTATTAAATATCTATTTTTATAAAGAATTCCCACTAAATACAAAAATAGAAACCAAAAAATTACAACGATTATTTTCAAATAATAATAAACCTGATAAAGTGATAAATAAAATAAAAGAAGCCTTTGATCAAAAAGACTATCAACAAATGCTAGATTTGTTAAAAGAAATTGATGATGTACATTTTTATGAATTTCGAGATTTTATCGAAGCAGTTACTAAATATCAAATTAATAAAGATAAACAGATCTTAGATAACTACGTAGAAAAAAAGCATGTTCCTATTTATAATACAGTGATTAAAATATTAGAACATGATGAAATTAAATATGATAAAAAATATATTGATCTTTATCAACAACTAACAAAAAATCAAGTACAATACAATCATATTCAATCTAAAAAAGTAAGAAAAACACTAATTATAGCAATTATTTATTTTGGAATTATTATTTTTATCTTTAATCAGGCTCTTTCATCTACGAGTCAAACATACAATTCAATGCAAGAATATGTTAATGAACAATACGATGACTTAGACCATGTAGAAACAATATTAGAATTTAATCAAAATGGCTGGCATATTGGTTTAGCACGTAGTAATCAAGACTTTGACAGTGACGGTTCTACAGCTGAAAAGATTGTCTCAATAATGCCAACTTATCATATTTTATCCATTTATGAAGAAGATGGCAAAATTATTGATAGTTATTCAAATAGTCAAACAATATTAACTGAAAGTTATATAATTGCTCGAGTAATGGATAATGAGGGAACGGTTATAGTCAGTTTTTCACCAGCTAAAATATTATATAAGGGGAAAGATATTTCAGTAGAAACGAAATCATATGTTGAAAATGATTTTACGGTTGGTTTTGTAAATGGTGAATTTAATGAATCATATTTAGAAATCGAATCTAGTCAATAAAAAAATAGCATCTGCAGATGCTATTTTTTATCTATTTAATATGACGTACCCAACCGTATTTGTCTTCTAGACGTCCCCATTGAATACCAGTTAAAGTGTCATATAATTTTTGTGTTAAATCACCAGTTTTAAAATCATTAATTACTACTTCTTCACCTTTATAATAAAGTTGACCAACTGGAGAAATTACAGCTGCTGTTCCAGTACCAAATGCTTCAGTTAAAGTACCTTTTCTACCAGCTTCCATTAATTCATCAATGCTTAATTCACGTTCTTCAACAGTATATCCCCAATCTTTTAAGATATGGATAATTGAATCACGAGTTACCCCTGGTAAAACAGATCCTTCCAATGGAGCAGTAATAACTTTTCCATCAATAACAAACATTACATTCATTGTTCCAACTTCTTCGACATATTTACGATGAACACCATCTAACCAAAGAACTTGAGTATATCCATGTGATTCAGCTTTAACTTGTGCAGCAATACTAGCAGCATAGTTACCACCACATTTTGTAAATCCAGTACCACCTTTTACAGCACGCACATATTCATCTTCAACCCAGATTTTAACTGGATTTACACCTTCAGGATAATAATTACCAACAGGTGATAAAATAATTACAAATGTATAAGTTTTAGCAGGGTGTACCCCAACACCAGCTTCACTTGCAAACATAAATGGACGAATATACAAAGAAGTGTCTTTTGCTGTTGGGATCCAATCTTGTTCATATTTTACAATTGCTTCAACAGCTTCAACAAACATATCTTCAGGTAATTCTGCCATACAAATACGTTTATTTGAATTAATCATTCTACGAGCATTCATTTCTGGTCTAAATAGTGTAATGTTTCCATCAGGATCACGATATGCTTTTAATCCTTCAAATGTTTCTTGAGCATAATGTAATACCATTGTAGCAGGATCCATTGGAATAGGTGCATATGGAACAATACGTGCATCATGCCATCCAATTCCATCAGTATAATCCATCATAAACATATGATCAGTAAAATAATTTCCAAATCCCAAATTATTTTGATCTGGTTTCTCTTTTAGAGTCGCAGCTCTTTCAATTTTGATTTCCATTATCAAAAACCCCCTTAATTTACTAATAGTATACTCTTATTTTATAGGCGATACAAGATAGAAATTAGCTAATCAAAGCATAATTGCATAAAAATATGCAAAATAATAATAAATTTTATTAATTATTGCTAGAAAAGTTAATATTAATTATAATATTTTTTATATCAATATAAGAAGGAGATTTATAATGCTTAAGATTTTGATTTGTTGTGGTGGGGGTTTTTCTTCAAGTTATGTAACAGAGAGAATGAAAAAGGAGATAGTTGAAAAAAATTTAGAAAATGAGGTAAATATTGAGTTTTATCCATTTGCTATTGTTGAAGATAAGTTATCAAATGTAGATATCATCATGTGCTGTCCGCATTTAAAAATATATGTTGAACAATTTATAGATAAAACAAATGTTGATATTCCAATCTATTTATTGCCACCCAAAATGTATGGTTTAATGAAATTAGAGGAAATTTTAACCGATGCTAAGGATGTTATAAAACTATATCAGAAAAATAAAACTAATCCCGTTCATTTTCCTAATGAAGAAAACTTACTAAGAATTACAAGGGGTAACGCTTATCGTCATTATTATAAAATTGATGGTGAACTATAATAAAAATGGCTGTTTAATATTAACAGCCAATAATATCGATTTGTAAATTCTTTAAAATATCTAGAGCTTTTTGCTGCAAGGTTTCATCATTGCTTGCAATTCCTTGATAATCAACAGTTATTTTAGCTTCTGGTAGTGCTGCTTTAACAATTATTGCATTAGAGATAACGCAAATATTAGAAACAACGCCCACTAATGTGATTTCTTGATAATCTTTATTTTTTAAATAATTACCTAATTCTAAAGAACCAAAAGTGTTTTTTAGAATTTTTTTATCATTTTTAGCCAAATCTCTAACTTTTCCATATAACTGCCAACCATCAGTATTTTCAACACAGTGAACAATTGGTAATTTTTGTCCTTCTTGAGTATCTAAATAATTTTCTTGATGAGTATCAAGAGTAAAAATAACATCATCGTTGTTTTCATGGTATGTATTAATTAAAGAAACTAAATGTTCTTCTAAATTAACCGCCTGGTCAAAACCTAAGCTGCCACTAACAAAATCATTTTGATAATCGATTACTATTAATAATTTTTTCATTTAATTCACCAGCCTTTTTTAATATTTTAACATCTGTAATTGACAATGTAAATATAACGATATATAATTATATTAACATATGAATAAATATTCATATAAAGAGGTGTGATATGGAAAAGATAGTTAATGAAGAAACAGTGGCAAGAGTAAGTAAAAAATTGCCACAAGAAGAAATATTATATGATGTTGCCGAGCTTTTTAAAGTCTTTGGTGATACTACTAGAGTTAGAATCATCTGTGCTTTGTTTGAGGCAGAAATGTGTGTTTATGATTTGGCTGCATGTTTAAATATGACTCAATCAGCAATATCTCATCAATTAAGAATTTTAAAACAGGCAAAATTAGTAAAATCAAGAAGAGATGGGCGTTTGATTTATTATTCACTTGATGATGAACATGTAAAACAGATATTTGATGCTGGATATAAACATATTATGCATTTAAATAAATAAGGGAGGATTTTTATGAAACTAAAGTATAGTTTGAAGGGTTTGGATTGTGCTCATTGTGCTCAAAAAATAGAAGATCAGCTTAATAAATTAGATTATGTCAATGAATGTAATATTGCTTTTGCAACTACGACGTTGTTTTTAGATGTTGATGAAAATAGTTTTGATGAAGAAAAGATCAAACAAGTTGTTTGTAGTATCGAACCAGATGTTGAATTAGTTAATCAAAATTCAACACACAACGAACATGATCACGAACACCATCACCATTCATGTGATTGTGACCATGATCATCATCACCATTCATGCGATTGCAATCATGAACACCACCATGATGAATGTGGTTGTGGATGTCATCACGACCATCATGATGAACATGTAGAAACAATGCACCATGGTGATTTAAAAAATGCTATCAATATTAATATTAATGGACTTGATTGCGCACATTGTGCAATGAAAGTTGAACAAGAGATTAATAAGATGGATGAAGTTGAAGATGCAATGATAATATTTTCAACTGAAACACTAAAAGTTAAGTTGAATAGGGAAATGAGTGATGATGAATTATTAAAACGTTTGAAAAATGTAATTGATAAAGTAGAAAGCGGAATTACTTTATCAATGAAAAAAGATATTAAAGTTATAGAAAAACCAAAACTATTTGTTTGTAAAGATCATGTGGAATTAATTATTGGAACAATAATTTATATAATTGGAATTATTTTAGGTGGTACAAAATATGATGTATTTATCTTTGGTATTGCTTATTTATTAATTGGTTATAAAGTTTTATTTAAAGCTTTAAAAAATATAAAAAGAGGTCAAATATTTGATGAAAACTTTTTAATGTGTATTGCAACAATCGGAGCTTTTTGTATCAGTGATTACAAAGAAGCAATAGCAGTAATGCTATTTTATTCAATTGGTGAAATTTTTCAGGCATATGCAGTTAATAAAACAAGAACTTCTATTAGTTCATTAATGGATATTAAAAGTGAATATGCTAATTTAGTAATTGACGATACAGTAAAACAAGTGGCTCCTGAAGAAGTTAAAATCAATGATATAATATTAGTAAAACCAGGAGAAAAAGTACCATTAGATGGTATTATAGTTAATGGTAATAGTAGCTTAGATACATCAAGTTTGACAGGAGAAACATTACCACGAAATGTAGATATTAATGATGAAGTTTTAGCTGGTGTTGTAAATTTAACAGGCGTTATTAAAATCAAGGTAACTCAAGCTTATGAAAATTCAACAGTATCTAAGATTTTAGATTTAGTTGAAAATGCTGCTAGTAAAAAAGCTCCAATCGAACAATTTATAACTAAGTTTGCTAGAGTATATACTCCAACAGTAGTTTTTCTAGCTGTTGCTTTAGCAGTAATTCCAATGTTGATATTTAAAGATGCAGTCTTTACTGACTGGTTATATCGAGCATTAACATTTTTAGTTGTTTCATGTCCTTGTGCTTTAGTCATTTCAATACCGTTAGGTTTATATGCCGGATTAGGAAAAGCTAGTAAAGTTGGGGCATTAATTAAAGGTGGCAATTACTTAGAACTATTAAAAGATATTGATACTATAGTATTTGATAAAACTGGAACTTTAACTGAAGGTAGCTTTGAAGTTGTCGAAGTCAATGGTTCTGATGATTTATTAATGATTGGTGCTTATGGTGAAAGAATGTCTAATCATCCAATTGCTAGAAGTATTGTTGAAAAATATGGTCAAGAAATTGATCAATCAAGAATTTCAGATTTTAAAGAAGTTGCTGGTAAAGGTATTGAGGTAAAGATTGATAATGATTTATATCATTTAGGAAATAAATCTTATATTGAAGATATGGGTTATCAAGTAACAAACCCAACAACAGTTGGAACAGTAGTTCATATAACTTGTAATGATGAGTATTTAGGAAATATTGTTGTTGCTGATAAGATCAAAGATACTGCTATTACTGGAATTAAACGATTGAAACAATCAGGAATAAAAGATACCGTTATGTTAACTGGTGATCGTAAAGAAGTAGCTGATGATATTGCTAGTAAAGTAGGTATTGATCGTGTTTATAGTGAATTACTACCACAAGATAAAGTAACAAAAGTTGAAGAATTGATCCAAGATAATAAAAAAACAGCATTCGTTGGTGATGGTATCAATGATGCACCAGTTTTAGCTCGAGCTGATTTAGGAATTGCCATGGGTGGTGTCGGTAGCGATGCTGCAATCGAAGCTGCTGATATTGTCTTAATGAACGATGATATTGATACCATTGGTGAAGCCATTGATATTTCCAAAAAAACAAATCTTATTTTAAAACAAAATGTAATTTTTACATTGGTTATCAAAATAGGAGTTTTACTTTTAACAATGTTTGGATTATCTAATATGTGGATGGGTGTATTTGCTGATGTTGGTGTAACATTGATTGCCATTTTAAATTCAATGCGAATTTTAAGATAAATATAAAGAATCCTTGAAATTAATCATTCAAGGATTTTTTTGTGCACATTATTCACAAGTTATTCCCATTGTGAACAACATGTGAATAATGTGTATAGATAAAAAAATTTAGTTTGTTGATTTTGTGCTAGCAAAATAATATAATTAATATTATACGATGGAAAGGAAATGGCTTTTATGGACAAAAATTTACAAACAATAATTAAAATTAAACAAGATGATATGATTAAAGCATTCGAAAAAAACAATATGCAAATCAATTTTGTTGACGATTTTGAACAATTACACAATTATTTGAGTCGTTACTTATGCAATAAAAAGACAGTAGCGCTAGGAGGTTCAATGACCCTATTTGAAACTGGTGTAATTGAACAAATTCATAATTCTGATGTAATTTTACATGATCGTTATCAAGAAGGATTAGATCGTGAACAAATGCAGGAAATTTACCGAAAAGCTTTTACTAGTGATTTATTTATTACTAGTACTAATGCATTAACTACTGATGGATGTTTATACAATATTGATGGAAACGGAAATCGTGTAGCAGCAATGATTTATGGTCCTAAAGAAGTAATTGTTATTGCGGGAAAAAATAAAATCTTTAATACTGAAGCAGAGGCCATTAATCATATAAAAACAGTTAGCGCACCAGCTAATGCAGTTAGATTAAATAAAAATACGCCATGCACTAAAAAAGGGGAATGTATGGATTGTTTATCACCAGATAGAATTTGTAGCAGTTTTGTAAAATTAGGTTATCAGGGAAATGTAGGCAGAATAAAAATTGTAATAGTTAATCAGGATTTAGGATATTAAAATGGAAACAGGTGTTTTATTTCCGTTATCTAGTTTTCCTTCAAATCACGGCATTGGTGATTTAGGAGAAAATGCCTATAAAGTTATTGACCTATTAGAAAAAAATGGAGCTGATTATTTACAAATTTTACCATTTCACCCCTCAACACAAGCTAACTCGCCTTATCGAGCTGTTAGTACTTATGCTGGAGATGAGATTTATATAAATTTAGATTATTTAGTTGCTGATGGTTTATTAGATTCAGTACCTGAATTCTATCCTGATGCAATAAAAGTCCCATATGATAAAGTACGTAAATTTAAAAGAACTTATTTATTAAAAGCATATGAAAATTTTAAATTTACTGAAGATTATTATAATTTTTTAAAAAAATGTCCTTGGGTTTTAGATTATGCGATTTTTTGTACTTTTGCCACAGTCAATAATAGTTACGACTGGGCTAGCTGGCCTGATGAATTTAAAAAATATCCTCAAGAACATCAAGTTAATTTAACTAAATATAGTAAAGAAATAGGTTATTATCAATTTGTACAATATATATTTTTCAATCAATGGTTTAAATTGAAAAAATATGCTAATGATAAAGGAATAAAAATAATTGGTGATATGCCTTTCTATGTTGACCATGGTTCTGTAGAAGTGTGGTTAGATAATAAATCATTTTTATTAGATGGTATTGGATATCCAACTAGTGTTGCTGGGGTGCCACCTGATTATTTTAGCCCTACAGGACAATATTGGGGTAATCCGATTTATGACTGGCAATATTTAGAGAAAAATGATTTTAGATTTTGGATTGAACGAATTGGCTGGGCTAGTGAAATTTTTGATATTACGCGTATTGATCACTTTAGAGCTTTTGATTCATATTGGGATATACCTGCTAGTGCTAAAACAGCGATGGAAGGTAAATGGCAATATGCACCTGGCTATGCACTTTTTGATAAAATATATGAAACTTTAGGTGATGTTGAATTAGTAGCTGAAGATTTAGGATATTTACGACCAGAGGTTATTGAATTAAAAGATCATTACCATTTAAAAGGAATGAAAGTTTTTCAATTTATGCTAAATAACGGTTATGATAATCTTGAAAACTCATTTTTCTATTCAGGAACACATGATAATGAAACAATCAAAGGCTGGATAAGTGGTTTAAATGAAGAAGATATTTATAAATTAAAAGCAATTGTCGATGATGATTTACCATTAAACGAAGCTATTTTAAAATTCTGTTTACAATCAGATGCTAGTGATGTCATTATTCCAATATGGGATTTACTAGAAGTCGACAATGATCAAAGATTTAATACACCTGGTGTGGTAAACGATACGAACTGGACTTATCGAGTTGCTAATATTGATGATGTAACAAAAGCAATGGAGTTATTTAAAAACTTATCTAAATAATAATCAGGTAATGTTATGAAATGTAAATATTGTGGTACAAAAAATGAAAGAAATGCGACATATTGTAGTCAATGTGGCAAGAAATTAGAAGTTGTTAAAAAATCTAAATCGAAAATAATCATTATTAGCACTATTACTGTAATTGCAATAATAATTGCTGCTATCTTTATTAATAAACAATTAGATACAAAACAAATTAATGATTTATTAGTACAAGGTAATCGTTATATTGAAGAAAAAGATTATAAAAAAGCCGAAGATACATATTTAGAAATTATTGAGATTGATGATAAGATTGTTGAACCGTATTTAAAACTAGCAGATGTATATACTTATCAAAATGATTATGATAAAGCTAAAGAGATACTAGAACAAGGTGAAGAAAAAGTTTCTGATGAAGATAAAGATAAATTAAATGATCGTCATGATGAAATTGATCACTATATTGATTTTAGCTGGGTAGTTGAGCCGGATATTGATGCTGATGATATTTATTATTTAAGAAGTTCATCGGTTGAAAATTATCTAAATACTACTAAAAAACAGATGTTAAAAAATTATGCAGTAATAAAAAAAGATGATCGTTATGGTTTAATTGACGATGATGGCAATGTTTTAGATGATATTGATTGTATTGAAGTTCTAGCGAATTTTAATGATATTTATATTGTAGAAACTGATGATAATTATTATGATAATAATTTTAACAATAGTAATTTCTTTGAGGTTGATAGGACAGTAACACCAATACCATTTTATGAATATTTACCTTCATTAAGTGAAATCTATTATTATAACGATGAATTAATACCTATTAATAATTATGGTCTTGATAGCGAATTGACGATCGAATCAGATTTACCATATCCAGTACAACAAGTCAATGATTTGCCAGAAGGTGATATCAGTGCCTGGCAACTAGAACAAGATGGTAAATATGCAATATTTGTAAATGATAAACAATTAACGGATTTTATTTATGAAGATGCTGGTAGCTTTTGTGATGGATTAATCGCAGTTAAAAAAGATGGAAAATGGGGTTATTTAAATGCCGAAGGTAAAGAAGTTATACCGATTGAATATGATGCTTCATGGAATCAGTTCGAGGTATATCCTAGAGAATCAATTAATAATTTTTCTGATTTTGCATATAGTGCTAGTGAAGGATTTGTTACTTTATTAAAAGATGATAAATGGCAATTAAATGATACTGATGGAAATATTGTTATTCCAGCGGGAATATTTGATAAAATTTTACCAGTATATAATGGTAAATGCTGGGTAGAACAGGATGGTAAATGGGGAATTATTAAAGTTGGTGAAGAAACTAACCAGGAACAAGAAAGATCCCCACAAGATTTATCATTAGATGAAATCTGTCAGCTAGTAATTAATCATTATATTAAAACAACAAACAGTGATGATTATGTTATTTTTGAAAATGAATGTGTTAAAGAAAATAATACTTATCAACTAGTTGTTCGTTATACTGGTGGCAATACAGCTAATGTTATGTATTCTACGGTCACTGTAGATTTAGAAACCGGGCAGGTAGAAGATAGTGTAGGTGATTCTTGGTATCTTTTTGAATAAGTAGGGAGGTTTTTAGATGAGTTATAAAAAAATTGATATTAATGAATTGAAATTAAATCCATTTGAAACAATTGGTAAAGACTGGTTATTAATCAGTGCTAAAAAGGGGGATCAAGTAAATACCATGACTGCTTCTTGGGGTGGTATTGGTGTTATCTGGAATAAAAATGTAATAACAGCTTATATTCGTCCACAACGTTATACTAGAGAATTTGTTGATGAATCAGATTATTTTACAATTACTTGTTTTAAAGGTTATAAAAAGGAATTAGGTGTCTTAGGATCAAAATCAGGACGTGATGGTGATAAAATCAAAGAAGTTGGTTTTGATATAGAAATGTTAAATAATCAGCCTACTTTTAAACAAGGAACAATGTGTTTTACTTGTAAAAAATTATATCGTGGAAAAATCGAACCTGAAGGATTTATTGACAAAGATTTAGATATTAAAAATTATCCAAATTATGATTACCATTATATTTATATTGGAGAAATTGAAGAAGTATATGTAAACGAAAAAGATTAATTCTTTTTCGTTTTAAATATTAACAATTTAATATCCTGTTTAATTAAAATAAAACTGTTAAAAATAAATGTGGTGATTAGATGCAAATAGTTGAATTTATTATTTTCCCACTATTATCATTAGCAGTTTTATTTATTATAACTAAATTAATGGGCTATCGGCAGGTTAGCCAATTAAATATGTATGATTATATCAATGGTATAACAATCGGTAGTATTGCAAGCGAACTGGCAATAGGAGAGTTTGATGATTTTTTACAGCCATTAATTGCAATGCTTATTTATGGCATTTTAATTATTTTATTATCGAAATTAACTAGAAATTCTTTAAAGATAAGAAAACTAATTGATGGACAGGCGGTTGTTTTATATGAAAATGATAAAATATATTATCAAGAATTAAAAAAAGCAAAATTAGATCTTGATGAGTTTTTAATGCAATGTCGAATTGCAGGATATTTTAAGTTAAAAGAATTAGCATTAGTGATTTTAGAAACTAATGGCCGGCTTAGTTTTTATCCAAAACAGCAATATCAACAAGTAACAGCAGAAGATTTAAATTTAAAAATAACACCAATAGAATTACCATCTTTATTAATTAAAGAAGGAAAAATAATTTATGAAAACTTAAACTTGATCAATCGAGATACCCAATGGTTAGAGCGTGAGTTAGTAGTACTAGGCGTAAAAATAAATGATGTTTTATTAATGTATCAAGAAGATAATAGTAACTTAATTATATATACAGTTAATGATATTGAAAGAAAATATATTTAAAAAGTTGTGGAAACCCACAACTTTTATGCTTTTTGATTATTTTTTTTTATACATATCATAAATTATTTTTAATCCTTTAAAAGTTAGATCAGGATCATAAATATCAATTAAATCAGTCTCATTAAAAATAATTCTACCTAGACCACCAGTTGAAACAACTTTTAAATTATCACCATATTCATTCTTTAATGCACAAATTATATTTTCAGTTAATCCAATATAACCATAAACAATACCAGCCTGCATACTAGATACAGTGTTTTTAGCAATAATATTTTTTGGCTTCTTGATTTCAATTTCTGGTAATTTAGCAGCTTGACTTGAAAGGGCATTGACACTAATTCCAATCCCCGGTGCCGTAGCTCCACCTAAAAAGTCGCCATGATCATTGATAATATCAAAAGTTGTTGCTGTTCCAAAATCAATCACTAAACATGGACCACCATAAATATAATAAGCACCCGCAGCATCAACCAAACGGTCAGCTCCTAATTCTTTTGGGTTATCGATTTTGATTCTAATTCCAGTTTTTATTCCCGGTCCAATAATAATTGGTTCTTTATTAAAATATTTTTTGATTGAATTTGTAAATGAGTACATGATTTTAGGTACAACTGAAGCAATTATAACATCTTGAATTTGTTCAACATCAATATTAGAAGCATTTAAAAAGCTTAACAGCATAAAACCATATTCATCAGAAGTTCTTTCTAATTTTGTTGTTAGACGGTAATTTCCAATAATTTCATCTCCATCAAATAGACCCATTGTAATATTTGTATTACCAATATCAATTACAACTAACATTTTTCTTCTCCTTTAATTTCTATTAATTTGTATAAGATTGTTTTAGCAACTTCATCTTTAGTCATTATATTTTTCTCTTCAATTTCATCTGCCGTAATCAAAGTAACTTTATTAGTATCACCTTTAAAACCAGCTCCTGATTCTTTAAGACTATTTGCAACTAATAAATCACAATTTTTTTTGATAAATTTATCTTTAGCGTTTTTTATCAAATTTTCGGTTTCCATTGCAAAACCACAAATAATTTGATTTGTTTTATGTTGACCTAAATAACTTAAAATATCATCATTTTTTACCAATTCTAAAACTAAGTTATCGTCTTTTTTCTTTATTTTATTTACTGCTGTTTCTTTAGGGCGATAATCACCAACTGCAGCTGCTTTGATAATAAAATCTTGATCATGATAGTTTTCTTTTACAGCTTCAAACATCTCTCTAGCTGATGTAATATTGATACTTTTAATACCATAAGGAACTTTTAGATTGGTAGGTCCAGCAATCAAAGTAACTCTTGCTCCTAATAAAAATGCTTGTTTAGCTAAAGCATAACCCATTTTTCCACTTGAATGATTAGTAATATATCTTACGGGATCAATCGCTTCTTGAGTAGGGCCAGCAGTTATTAAAACATATTTATTTTTTAATGGTTTAGGATTCATACAATATTCGATCATTGTAATAATATCTTGATAATCAGCTAATTTACCACGACCAACATCGCCACAAGCTAACAAACCATAGCCTGGTTCTACAAATTTGATGCCATAAGTCTTGCATCTTTCAATATTACGTTGATTTGCTAAGTTATCATACATATTTACATTCATTGCTGGAGCAATTAGCTTAGGACATGTTGCTGCCATAAATGTCGAAGTGACAATGTCATCACAAATACCATTAGCGATTTTTCCTATAATATTAGCAGTTGCTGGTACAATAACAAAACAATCAGCTTTTTTAGCATAGCTAATATGTTTAATTTGATAACCTTCTTCATCAAAATCATCAAGTAGTACCGGCTTATTAATTAAGGCTCCGATTGTTAAAGGGCTAATAAATTTAGTAGCATTATTAGTCATAATAACTTCAAGGTCATAATCTAATTTTTTTAATGCTCGTAATAAATCACAGACTTTGTAAGCAGCAATACTACCACTTACTCCAACAACAATAGTTTTCATTTTAACTTCCTCTCTTAGTATATGTTAATAGCGGCTTACATACAAATAAAGCAATAATTGTTCCAACTACTGCCTCTAAAATACCGCTAGTTGTTATAATTCCAATTAAATATGTAACAAGAAGATTAAAATCCTGACCAATTGCAATAGCATAACTTTGGCCAAAAATAAAATAAATTCCCCCTAAAACTAAAATGGTATTAACTAAAGAACCAGCTAATCCAGCAATAATTATACCAATATTGTTATTAATTTTAGCTTTTTGGAATTTTTCAAAAATAATTCCAGCAATATAACCAATCAAAACTCTAGGGACAATAGCAATAACTGCACTTAGGATATTTCCACTAATAAATGGTGAAAAAACAAAAGAAGTTATTGTTGGACTAATAGTATTATAAAATAGACTTGAAAGTCCAAAAACCAGTCCAATTAATGAACCACCTTTTTTACCTAGAGTAATTCCGGCAATAATAACTGGGATGTGTAATGTTGTTGCACGCAAAGGGCCAATTGGAATATATCCTAGAAAGGGAATAAATACTAGTAACATTTCAATGGCAATAAACATTGCATACAAGACAAGATTTTTAGTTTTTTTGTTTTTCATTTTTACCTCCACTACCGTTCATAAAGATACGGTGTTAAAATATATTAAACGTTATTTGTAATTAGATAATTAGTGTCAAGTCACTATTAAATATTTACTTAATAACAAAGTAATTATATTACTATCTATATAATAATTCAATAATTTAAATTGCTTATCAATTAGTATAAGTGGTAAAATACAAGTATAGGAGGTTTTATTAAATGAAAAAAGTTGCAGTATTATTTCATGATGGATTTGAAGAATTAGAAGCTTTAAGCGTAGTTGATATTATGCGTCGGGCTAATGTTGAATGTACAATGGTTGGAATGGATAAAGAAGTGGTTACAAGTTCACATCAAATTAAAATTTCAATGGATTGTGTTTATGATAATAACTTAGATGATTATGATATGATCGTTATACCAGGTGGTCTACCAGGGGCAACAAATTTACGCGATGATAATAGAGTTATTGAATTAGTAAAAAGATTTAATGAAAATAATAAATTCATTGGTGCTATCTGTGCTGGACCAATTGTATTACAAAAAGCTGATGTTATCGCAAATAAGACAGTAACTTGTTATCCAGGATTTGAAGATGAACTAACTAGTGCCAATTATCAAGAAGCTTTGGTACAAGTTGATGGTAATATTATTACTGGAAAAGGGCCGGCAGCAGCACTGGCTTTTGGCTATACATTATTAGAACAACTAGGGTATGATAGTGATGAATTAAAAGAGGGTATGCAATATAAATACTTAGAAAAAAATATTTAAATTTTACCTCTTTCTTTTATTAGAAATTTGGAGTATAATTACCAATGCAAAGAATGATAATTATAATGGCTAAATTTCAAAGAAAGATCTTTGCAAAGTACGATGTTATGTCGTACTTTTTTCTATTTTAGCTAAATTATATAATACTATAGCCGTAAAATATAACTCAATTATACTATTAATATTGCCAAACATCACAATCAACATTCCTAATATAAGTAATTGAGTTCGATATAAAGAAGTCATTTTTTGATATAAAGAAAAATCAAAATTCATCAAACGATTAATCAAAATAAAAATAATCAATAAAATAGTAATAGCGCCAAGCATCGATAAAATAATATGTAACGATGAAAATAAATCTTCACTATCAGGATGATATGGTAAAAAAGCCCCTACAAGCATAGTAATAAAACTAGTAGTAATTAAGATCCAATCTGATTTAGTAAAATATGTAAACTGCCGATATATTTTAACTACCTTATATAATAAAAATATCGAAATACAACTGACCCATAATAAATAATAAATACGTAAATCATTTTGATAAGATAAATAAGTAAAATTATTATAAGTCCATGATGTTTTTAAAGATAACAGTATGGTTATGATAAACAATAAGATATACATTTTTTTCCTCCAATAAAAACATTCTAATAAAAATAGAAAAAAAAGCAAATAATAATAGAAAAATTCTGCTTATTTCCTTGATATAGCAGCGTTTTTGAGAAAATTGATATCTTTTTATAAGTTGTTATAATTAGCTATATCATGAATACAAAAATGAGTTAAATTATCATAAAGGGGTTAATTAATGGGTTAAAATTCCTGGTCAATTTGATTGAATTATTTGCTTTATTACATACATATTATTATTAAAAATACATACATAAAATATAGAAATTTTAAAAAGAATTAATCACTGATATCACAAATTAAGAAATCATATTCAGGTTTCTTTTTTTCGAAATGAATCTTTTTTTGGTGAAGGTAACACAAGAACAACAGCAGTATTTTTTATTAAATATCTTAGAACACTTGGTTTTTTTTTCAACTAATGCTATCTTTGCTGAAAATTCCTGGTATTTTAGAAATGCACTAGTCCGTGCTAATTATACCAATTTGCAAAAAGGAATTCATGAAACAACTGAATACCTTGAAATTTTTCTCAGAAATCTACTTTTAAATGAGAAAAATGAACTACATAACCGAGATATGCATATAAGTGGATCTTTAAATACTGCAAAAGTAGATATTGAAAACACAGAAGTGGACATTCAAAACACAGAAGTAGATATTGAAAGTACACTTTTAGAAAAAAATTTATCTATTAAAACAGCTAATCATGTCCGTAAATTATTTGAAAAATTCGGGTATGATGAAGTTTTCGGTAGAAGTGCAGTAATGAAAGTCATTGACTTGAAGCAATCTGGTGCCTCTAAATTTCTTTCAAATTTAGTACAGAAAGATATTATAGAGCCAGTATCTGGTCATGGAAAAGGTAAGTATAAATTCAAAAAATAAGTAAAAAGATGAATATATCTTGTTAAATTGCAAATTAAACACAATAATAAAGTAAAAATCGCAAATTATTTTAGCAGGAAGATTGAATTATATGCCGTTTAAAACAGCATTTTGTTCAATCTTCTTTTTTGATTTATAAAAGTTAAAATAAGATTACCCAAATTGTTGTAGATAAGTGGTTACACTTTGCATCAATTAAAGTAATCTTTTTTGATATAATTCTTCCCTGTAAAGGAGTGAATTATATTAAATACAGCAGTCATTAAAATAAATAATTTAGATCAGGCTTTAATATTAAGCAGAGCCTATAAGGAAGGAGAAATTAAATTGAATGTTTCTAAACTTGCAAGAGAATTAAACTGTAGCCGAAAAACACTAAGCAGAAGGCCAAATGGTATCGCGCCTAAAAAAACAAGAAACAAAAAAATATTTAGATGATTATAAAGAGCTTATATACAAATATTTGTGTGATTAACAGAAAACACTTATTGGATATAGTAGAAAGATAAATGAATACTTTAGTAAGATAATGATAATTGCACTTAATACTGGTATGAGAATAGGTCAAATATTAGGTTTATCATTAGATGAATTAGACTTTAATAATGATCTAATTTATATAAAACATCAGGTTCAAAAATCTAATTATAATCATGAATATAATATGGATAAAGTTATTGTGATTTATAATAAAGCAGTTTACAATTTAGATACACCTAAATCGCAGTCATCAATGAGAATTGTTCCAATTAATAAAGATTGTAAAGAAGCACTTATGTAGCTACTTGATCATAAAAATTATGTATCCAGAGAAGGGAATATAAAACGTAAAAAAATAATATATCAAAATGATGAACTAATGAAAAAACTAATTATCACCTATAACGAAGTTCCAGTCAACACTAATGCTTTGGACCGTCATCTTAATAAAGTGATTGATAAAATTTTAAAGGATGATCTGATTTTAGAATAAAACATATAAGTATGCACGGTCTAAGACACAGTTTTGCAACCAGGTGCCTAGATAAGAATATTAATACTAGAGTCATCCAAAAATTACTAGGGCATAATACTGATCGGATAACTTAACTATATGCACACATTCCTGATACAAAAATTATTGAAGATTTTAAAGACTATTTTTAACAAAAAAAGAAATGGGTTAAAAAAATAAAAAATACCTTTTAAAACCATTGATATATTAGGAAATTTTAAAT
>NZ_NFLA01000042.1:0-24743 GCF_002160675.1 Erysipelatoclostridium sp. An15 | reverse complement strand
TTCTTTAAATAATGCCCGAAATTCTAATGCACACAAATCACGTTCTTCAGGCGGATAATTGAATACATATAGGTACTTTTCCATTACTTCTCCTTATTTGTAACCACTTTAATTTTATGCTATAGTAACAGTACTTGGAGGTCTGTTATGCAATATTTAGATTCATTAAAAAACCGTTTTTCTAAAGAACAGCTGCTATTAATTGCAATAGCACTTAGTTTATCGACACCTTTTTATATTTGTGTCCCTTTTTTATTAGTTGTAACAATATATTTATTGTATACCAAAAAAATTATTAATGCTTATAAAACCACCCCAAAATCCAAATATTTACTTATTTTCATGGCAATAAGTTTAATAGTATCTCTAATTTATCAAAACTGGATTGGTGTTGGTTGCCTAGCTTTAATTTTTATAGCTGTTTCACTAATGCTATATTATCGCCAATATATCAATCAAGACACTTTTGAGTTTATTCTTGATTTATTAATTGCACTATCAGTTTTATGGGCAATATATGGATTATATGAACAAACCCAAATTTTACAACGGCTTGGGTATGACCATTTTACCTTAAAAGTATTCAGCCGTCGAGAAAATCGTCTTAATTCAGTATTTTTCAATGCCAATTATTATGCAATGATGATTGAATTTATTATTATGATGATTGGTTATAAAATATTTGGAACTAAAGACTTAAAGAAACAAGCTTATTATTTTGTAGTAGCTTTAATTAATTTCTTTTTACTGTATATGACTGGTTGTCGAACTGCATTAATTGCAACAGCTGGGGCAATGTTAGTATTTTTAATCGTTAATAAAAATTTCCGTATTTGTTTATTAATAGCTCTTGCCTGTGTACTTTGTGGCATTTACTTTATCTTTAATCCGGAACAATTTCCACGTATTGAACGAATCTTTGACAACTTTGCCGTTAGAATGAAAATATGGCGAGCTGCTATTACTGGTATCAAAGCTCATCCTTTATTTGGTCAAGGGCCCATGACATATATGATGATCTTTGAAAAATATCACGGTCACGTTACTCAACATGCTCATAGCGTTTATTTAGATCCTATTTTATCCTTTGGGGTAATTGGAATATCCGTGCTAGTTCCTTATGTTATTGATAATTTTAAAAGATTAATTAAAGTATATAAAAAAAGATTAAATATTCGTTATGTTGCCTTAGTAATTTCATGTATTAGTGTAATTTTGTTACACGGTACTTTAGATTACACTATTTTTTGGGTTCATACTGGTATTTTATTTTTATTACTATCTTCCTCATTTGGAATTTATGAAAACAGCGGTGATTTAGAAAGAGAAATTGAATATGAAAGAAAATAAATATGATAACCTTGTGTTTTTTAATAAATATCTACAAATGAATCGCTCAATAAACGGTTTAGATGGTGCTGGTGAATGGCATGAACTTAAAAAAATTCTTCCAGATTTTCATGATAAAAAAGTTCTTGATTTAGGCTGTGGTTTTGGCTGGCATTGTAAATACGCCAGCGATAATGGAGCCATATATGTTTTAGGAACAGATATTTCTAAAAGGATGTTACAAAAAGCCCAGGAAATTAATAGTGCTGATAATATTGAATATCAGCAAATTGCAATGGAAGATTTAAACTTATCGAAAGAAAGTTTTGATATTATTTTGAGTTCTTTAGCTTTCCATTATGTTGAAGACTTTATTTCTTTAATAAAAAATATTTATAACTGGTTAAAACCAGGTGGTGATTTTGTTTTTTCAGTAGAACATCCAATATTTACATCAGCTGGATCTCAAGACTGGTATTATGATGATAATGGTGAAATATTACATTTCCCAGTTGATAATTATTATTATGAAGGGAAAAGAGAGGCCATATTTCTAGATGAAAAAGTAACTAAATATCATCGTACTTTAACAACATATATTGAAACTCTTTTAAATAATGGCTTTTTATTAACCAACATCGTTGAACCACAACCACCTGAAGAAATGATGGATCTTCCAGGCATGAAAGATGAAATGCGTCGACCAATGATGTTATTAATCGCTTGTAAAAAACCGCTTTAAAAATGGAGACTGATTTATATCAGCCTCCTATTTTTATATTTAATAAAAATCTTCAATTTTTACTTTATCACTAATACCAACAATCGTCATCCAAATAACGCTAAATAAAATCAATCCTAATAACCAAAGAGGTACTCCACAAATTATAGTATCTCTAACTATCAATTCTAATACTATAAATAAGCCTATTGCAATTAACGCGATCCTGTTCATAATAAGCCTCCTTCATTTTCAATTATATCTTATTCTTTATATATATTCGATAATACCACTAATATGTTAAATAAATATTAAATTTTCTCTAGAAATAGAAAATGACAGTAAATATTACTGTCATTTTCAAGATTGGAAAGTTACTCAAAATATATAGGTATAAATTGCATAAAAGGACTAAAACATTATCTTTATACCTACGTTTATTTTACAATAATTTTTATAATCTAAAATCTAATTTGTCTTAAATGTTTGTTAATTTTTATTTACTTAGTTTCACCTTTAAACGCCAAATAAATAACGCCTAACATAAATGGTATCAATAATACTAATGCTATACTAGGCAGATTAGTTTTTTCACTACCTGTATAAGCGAAAATATTTGACATATTAGTCCCGATTGTCATCAATCCTGTTAATAATCCCATTCCTACTCTTTTTTTCATCTTCATCACCTACAGCTTTTATTATATTTAAAAACAGTATTTAAAATAGACAAAGACAATTAAGTTTATGTAAATATTATCCTAAGGCAACATCCAAGATCATCATAATAACAAACCCAATGGCAAAACCGATTGTTGCAAGATTACTATGTTCTCCCTGAGAAGCTTCTGGTATTAATTCTTCAACTACAACATAAATCATTGCTCCAGCTGCAAAAGCTAATAAATATGGCAAAATTGGTACCATCTTAGAAGCAAATAGAATAGTTATAACAGCACCTGCTGGTTCAACAATACCTGATAACAGTCCATAAAGAAAAGAACGATTTTTTGATAAGCCACTAGCTTTTAATGGCATTGAAATTATAGCTCCTTCAGGAAAATTTTGTATCGCTATACCGATTGATAAAGCAATCGCTCCAGCAAAAGTTATGTCTTGATTCCCAGAAAGAAACCCAGCAAATAACACTCCTACTGCCATTCCTTCTGGTAGATTATGCATTGTAACTGCTAATATTAACATCGTTGTTTTTTTCAAATGACTTTTAGGTCCTTCAGCTTTATTATCTAAATGCATATGCGGTATCATATGATCTAAAAATAACAAAAATAAAATTCCTAACATAAAACCAATCGCTGCTGGTAAAAATGATAATTTTCCCATTGAAGCCGACATTTCCATCGCTGGAATCAACAATGACCAGACCGATGCAGCAACCATGACTCCTGAAGCAAAGCCAAGTAACAGCTTTAGTACATAATTATTGATTTTATCTTTCATAAAATATACACAGGCAGCACCGGCAGTAGTTCCAAAAAACGGAATTAGAATTCCCCAAAATATTTCCATATTACATTCCTCACTTATTAATTTTTATCATCTTATATATAATCTCCAATATCTAAATAACGGAAAATAATTAAACTATATTTTGGCTATATTCTAGCTTATCCGATTTTTACATGCAATTTATATGATAATAAATCATTTTACTCATCAATTACTGATGTACAATGAGGACATCTTGAAGCTTCAATATTTATCTCTTCTTTACAAAAAGGACATATTTTTACTTTAGCTTCAGCTTTATTTTCTTCACCAATTTTTGCTTTAATACTTTCATTAATTGAATTAACTAACTTTATCAAAGCAAAAAGAATAAACGCAACTATTAAAAAATTAATTACTGCCGTAATAAAACTGCCGTAAGCTAATACCGGAGCATTTTTACCACTCCCTAAAACTAATTTTAAATTTGAAAAATCAACACCACCAAATATTCCTAATATCGGTGTAATAATATCATTATTTAAAGAAGTAACAATTGTGGTAAAAGAACCCCCAATAATTACCCCAACAGCCATATCAATTACATTACCTCTAGTAATAAATTTCTTAAATTCTTCAATAAGATTTTTTCCTCTTTTCATCATCTAACCTCCTAATAAATACATTAAAACAAAAAATGTCTATTTTAGTCAATTAAGTAAACAAAAAAGTAACTATGACAAACATAGTTACTTAAAGATAAACACTTAAACATTTTTGTTTAAAAGCAAACACTGATAACAAATATGCCAGATAAAAGATAACTAGTATTATTAATGCACTAACAACATTTATAATAAATAAATCTGTTTGCATTGTATTGGCAAGTGCCTGAACTGAAAAGCAGGAAGTAATTACCATTAATACAAATGGACAATAATAAGCAAAGCGAATTTCATTTTTAATTGATTTTGATAATACTCGATCACTAATGCCCATTTTTCTTAAAATCTGATAACGTTCACGGTCTTCATAAGCTTCATTGCTAACCTTCATAAAAATAATACTACCACTAGCTAAAATAAAGACAATAAATAAGAAAATACAAATAGAATAAGTAACACGAACCCAGGCAATATCACTATATAAAGGATCAAGCGCTACATAACCAACAGCTTCTCCTTCACTTTCAACTAAGGAATCTAAATATCCAATTGATGCCTGATAATTATTAGGATCAGCAATTTTATAATTATAAATATTTATTTCGTTACTTGTTGCTTGTAATTGTTTATAAACATTATCATTTACAACATAAGTATTAATATTTTCTTGAAGAATTCCTAAATAAGATGTATTAGTTTCATCTACTATTTGATATTCCTGGTTTTTAATGGTAATAGTTGGATTACTTACTGGATCAGAAATATCTATTAAATATAATCGGGTTAATTGAATTACTTGATTATCATTTAACTCTGGTAAATCAAAATCAATATTAGCTTTTTTAGCCAGTTGTTTTAATTGGCTATATGACACGATTCCATTAGTAGTATATGTGTACTTACTACTTACATCTTCATCGTTTAAAGATAGCATTGTATATGAATTAGAGAATTCTACTTCATTAGTTTTAGAGATTTCATCAGCTATTTGTTTTTCATCTAACTGTTTACTAGCTGTAATTGTATAATTATAAGTATCTCTAAAATGAGCAATACCGTCATAGCGTTCTTTCATTGCAAATGCAGTAGCTAAAACAGTTACTGAACAAATCATTAAAATCGTTACAATCGCATAAGTACGGTAATTCTTTTTTAATCTAAAGGCGATATTATTAACCCATAATGTTCTTTGTTTTTGATATAGATATTTTTTATTACCTATTAATTTATAGATTACAAATGGAATAACACCATCATACAAAAAGTAAATACCCACGATTACTAAAACAACTGCATAAAGAATATACATAAATGATGTTAAATCACCAACCTGCAATGCACAGTAGTAACCAGCAATCAACAATATCATACCTATTATTGCTTTAATAGTAGCCAAAATACCATTAGTAACCTTTAGTTCATTTTGTTTAGAAGCAGATAGCATTTCTACAACACTGCTTTTTACAATATTGATATATCCTTTAATGATCATTATCGCAAAAATAACTATAAACAAACTAATCGAAATTATAAATGGTGCTAAAGTTAATTTAAATGATACATCAACACTAATGTTAGAAAGAGCTAATAAAATCATTGTAAACAATTTAGAAAAAATTATCCCGGTTCCAATTCCAATTATTAATGATAATAAAGCTACTAAACTAATTTCAATTACATACATTTTACCAATCTTACCATTGTCTAGTCCCATAAATGTAAAGATTCCAATTTCTTTTTTTCGCTGTGCTAAAAAGACATTTGTAGCATACCAGATAAAGAAAAAGACAAAGATAACAAATACAATCGAAATAACTTCAATAATAGTTGTAATATAATCACTATTTCGATCTTTTAATACATCCATTGCTCCTGAAAAAGCAATATTTTGAAAATTAAAGAAAACGAAAATCGAAAACGATAATGAAATAATTAATGATACATAATTTTTAATACTTCTTTTAAAATTAGAATACGCTAGTTTAAATAAACTCATTGTTGGTCACTTCCCATCGAAGCTAATAAACTTAATATTTCATCATAGAATTGTTCTCGTTTACCAGTATGATTCAAGCGACATTTAATTGATCCATCACTTAAAAAATATACCTGTTTAGCATAGCTGGCACTATAAGCATCGTGAGTAACCATTAAAATAGTAGCATTACCACGTTCATTAGCATTTTTTAATGATACTAATAAATCTTTACTAGATTTAGAATCAAGGGCTCCGGTTGGTTCATCTGCAAAAATTATTCGAGGATTAGTAATTAAAGCTCTGGCACTAGCTCCTCTTTGTTTTTGACCACCAGATAATTGATAAGGATATTTGTTTAAATGATTACTTAAGCCAAATAATTCCGCCATTGCTTTAGTTCGAGCAATTGCTTCAGTATTTTTGACCCCGTTTAAACTAAGTGGTAAAGCAATATTATCAGCCAAAGTCATATTATCTAATAAATTATAGTCTTGAAAAATAAAACCTATTTTCTCTTGTCTAATTTTTGATAAGCGTTTATTACTAACATTACTGATATCTTCACCATCAATAATAATCTGACCATGAGTAGGTTTATCTAACGTTGAGATCATATTTAATAATGTTGATTTACCTGCCCCTGAGGGTCCCATAATAGCAATAAAGTCATTTTCATAAATATCTAGATTAATGTTTTTTAATACTTTCGTTTGATAATCTTTACCGCCATAACTTTTGACGAGATTTTTAATTTCAACTACTTTTTTCATATCAAGTCCTCCTTAGATTACAACTTAATTGTATCAAGTTGAACTCCAAAAATCCTAACAGCTATCTAACAGTTAATTCGCTAATCTTACATTTTCTTAATCTAAGAAAAAATAATCCCGATTATCTTTAAACTTAATAAAAAAACGAGTTCCCATATGAAAATTTTGATCAACTTGAACCTCAATATTCAATTTTTTAGCAATATCTTTAACAAAATATAATCCCATTCCGGTAGAACGATAATCACCATCTCTTAAGTTGCTGCCTACAAAACCACGATCAAATATGTATGGCATATCTTCCTTACTGATACCAATTCCGTTATCTTCTACAACTAAGGTTATTGCTTCATTTTCAATGATTTTAAATATTAAACAAGGACTTTCTTGACAATATTTAATTGAATTTGCAATAAACTGATCAAGCATATATGTTAACCAGCGACGATCATTGTAAACATAAATATCATCAAATTGAATATCAATACTAAAATGCTTGTTGATTAAAAAATATGATTGATGTTTTATTGCTTCTTTAATTACTTGGGTTAACTGGATTCGTTCTATTTTTATATCGTTTTCAGGATTTTTTAATTTACTGCTCATGAGCATAGTATTTAAAAGCAGTTGTAATCTTTCAATAGTTTCTCGAATATCTTTTTTTAAAAAAACATTTTCATTACGCTCATTCATTAATCTTAATGATGCAAGTGGTAATTTGGCTTCATGTGACCATTTTGAAATATAGTCCGATAAATCTTGAATTTGATTATTTAAATAATTTATTTTTTGTTCATAGTATTTTTGATTATGTGCAAATATATTAACTATCTGCTTACTACAAACTAAGTTTAATTCTTCTTTGTCAACTAATTGCCGTTTTTCTAATCTAACTAATCGTAAATACTTTAAATAATCAAAAATAATTACAACAATTAAAAGAAAACATAAAATTATATCTAAATAAATTAAATCTTCCAAAAATAGGCGACTGCCACAAAGTAAAATAAAATAGATATTAATAAAAGCAATAACACTAATAGCAAATAAAATTTTCAAGCCGGTTTTCTTTAAATAATTAATCAATATAGTAACCAACTCCTTTTTTTGTTTTGATAACCTCTTGTCCACTCATTAATTCTTTTAATTTATTACGTAATCTTGAAATATGAACTGATAAAGTTGCATCTGTTACAAATTCATCTGTATTCCATAAAACCATCATCAATTGTTCCCGACTAACACAATTACCACGGTGTTCTAATAATGTTGTCATAATTTTACTTTCTGATTTAGTTAACTCTAAAACCTGATCATTATGAATTAATCGACCACTTAATAAATCATAGCAGGTATCATCATCTAAATATTCTTTTTCTAATTGTTTATATTCATATGTTCTTCTTAGCATTGCTTTAATTTTGACTAATAATACTTCTAAATCAAAAGGCTTTTCAATATAATCATCACCACCAGCTGATAATGCCATTATTTTATCAGCATTTTGTTCACGACTAGAAATAAACAAAATCGGTACTGTTGATGTATTTCTAATCTTTTGACACCAATAAAAACCATCATAATATGGTAAATTGATATCTAATAAAATTAAATCTGGTGCATATTTTAAACATTGTCTATCTACATGTTTAAAATCAATATCAGCTTTTACTTGAAAATCCCATTTTTTAAGTAATAATTCTAGCTCCCGCGCTAAAACAGGATCATCTTCAACAATCATTATTTTCATCATTATCACCCCTATATAAAATTATTATATATCGCTAATTTAAAAATTAATATTAAAATATCCAATCTAACAAAAATGTTATAAAAAAATACTAAGTCATTAAACTTAGTATTAAAAAGCAGGATAACTATCACCTTTATAATAATAATATTGATAATTGTGCTTTAAGTAATCATCAACAGCCGCTTTGCCACGATCTGGATAATTAGTTATAATTCCACTAACGCCCATATCTAAATATTGACGCATTTTATCACTTGTATCAACGGTCCAGACATAAACTGGTACCCAGTTATTATTAGCTTTTTCAATAAAACTTAATGTAGCTCGATTTTCTTCAATAGCTAGAAAGTCAATATCCATATTCCATAATGATTCATCTAAATCCCCAGCACTACCATAAATACAATAACCAATCCACCATTCAGGATGCTCTTGTTGTAAATAAGTAACCGCATCGTAATCTAATGACATAAAAATTGAACGATCTTCAAAATTATTTTTTTCAACTACTTTAATTATTTCTTTTGCAAGTTTTTGACTATCACTATTTTCAGTCTTTAACTCAATTAACAAATCAACATCAATATCATTCTTTTTCATCTTCTTGATCAATCCATCAAGAGTTGGTATTTTATCTTGATAATTGCCTTGATATACCGTTAATTTTGTTAATTCTTTAGCTGTTGAATTACTAACTTTTTTTCTTTCATTAGCTAATCTAGATAAATCATTATCATGAATCACTACCGGTATACCATCACTTGAAAGCTGAACATCAATTTCTGCATAATTAGCATTATGGTCACTAGCGCCTTTTACAGCACTATAAGTATTTTCAACACCATAGTGACTTCCTCGATGCCCAATGACCCAAGGATGATGAACCATCGTTGATGGTTCTAAATAAGCGCCAACTAATAAAACAGATAAACTTACTAAAGTAAATGTTACTATTTTAGGATGTTTATTATATATTTTAGAACGGTTCAAAACATTTCTAATCACCTGATAAGGCCAAAATAATATAGAATTACTTTTTGAAGCTTTAGTTTTATTATTTTTTTGTTCATAGCGATTAATGATACTGGCTACAAAATACATAACAATAACTACAATTAAAATAGTACATAATATGTATATCGAATTGGGAGATATATAAGTAATTATTAATACTAATGCCGCCCAGAATATTAAATTGATGATCCCCCAATGTTTTTGATAAAACTCATTTTTAAAAATATTTTTATCTAAAAACTGATAAATGATATTACCTTGGATCTTGGCTTCAAGTACTGTTTCATCAAAAGCCTGATTAAAATCTGTATCAATAGCCACTTGGACAATTTCTTCATCTTGCTTACTAACTATCTTTAAGACTATTTGATAGAAGATAACTATTAATGCTACAATAATTAAACTATAAATTAAATATTGAATTAAATAGTTTCTAAATAATGATGAAGTAATTAAATTTTTTAAGAAATAGCGATTAAAATCAGCATTTTTTATTAATGCATTAGGTAATTGCTGTTTTAAAAGCATTTCCATTATAATCCAGCCTACAATCAAAGCTATTAATGTTATTCGTTGTTTTAACTGTAATGAACGATGAATTTTTAAGTTATCTTTAAATGCTTTGATAAAACTTTCTTTTTTTAAAACCATCATTACTGGTACAAAGAATAACAAAAGATAAATTCCATAATATAATAAATAAATTAAAACAATTAAAATATTACCTACCAATGTTAATTTCAATTCCCCAAATATAAAATTAGGAATTTTAAATGAAGGGAACAAAGAATTAATATATCCTAAATGAACTAGTGGTAATAGTAATATAAAATATAATCCAGCTAATAAAGTACTAGGATATTTTAAACATTTTAGATTTAGTATTGAGGTTTTTAAGACATCATAAATTCGAAAATCTATTCCTTGTGATTTTAAAGTTATCATATTAATAATGACACTGTATTCATAAATAATGGTCATTAAAGCTCCTAGCATTACTAATAATATTATTAATATTCCTTCAATAGTTAAAAAATCAAAAACGATATATTGATTGAAGGCTCCACCTAAGGAACGATCATTTAAATACATTTGAATGATTTTATTGAAAAATGGCGATATTATTAAAATTATTCCAATTTTATAAAATATTTCAAATTTTAAGATTTTGAAAAAAAGATATTGATAATTTTTTATTTTTTCAAACATTATATCGCCTCCACAAATGTTATTCTAACATTTATAGCGTACTTTTTTAATTAATATTACTTAAAAATATATTAAGAAAATCTAAAAAGCAACTTATTTTTATTTTAAGTTGCTTAATATAATTAATCAATTTGATTCAACAGATCAATAATCATTAATTGATTATTGTAATCAACATCAAGTTTATCTAATAAATGACCAATTTTTAAATGACCAACAATTCTAAGCTGAATGTCATTAACTCGACCATTAGATAATTTTTTAATTGTTTCTTTTAATCCATCGATTTTCAAAATATCACGAACTTTGGTATTTAATGAATATTTAGGTAATTCTTTTAAACAACGGGCATTAGTTTTAATTATTCGCTGATACACATAGAAAGAATCTTTAATATAACGTTTGTTAGTACCATTACCTTGATTATCTCTATCAACATAAACAAAGCCATAACGTTTTTCCATTTCGCCAGTTGAATAACTAACAATATCGATTGGTCCCCACCAAGTATAGCCCATCAAATCAACACCATCTATTTCTACTGCTTTTTTAGCTTGTAAAACATGTTTTTTTAAATAATCAATACGATAAGTATCATGAATACGATGATCTTCTTTTACTTTATCAGCCGCACCTAATCCATTTTCAACTATAAATAATGGTACCTGGTAGCGATCATACAAATAATTCAAAGCAATTCTTAATCCCTGAGGATCAATTTGCCAATCCCAGCGACTGCTTTTTAAAAACGGATTTTTAATACCGGCTTCAAGACTATTACCGGCTTTTATTTTAGAAAAAATATTACTAGATAGTACAACACTTTGATAATAACTAAAACCGATGAAATCTACTTTTCCTTCTTTTAAAATGGTAACATCTTCATCTTTGATTGGAATTTTTATACCATAACGATTAAACCATGACACAGCTTTATTTGAATAATAGCCACGTACTTGAACATCGCTAAAAAACATATTTGCATCCATAAACTTTTGATTAAGCAACACATCCTTAGGTCGACATGTTTCACTGTAACTACCAGTATAAGCAATCATACAACCAATTTTAGCTTTAGGAATTATTTCATGACACGCAATGACTGCTTTAGCACTAGCAACAAACATATGATGACAAGCTGTTAATACTTTTTTTAGATATTGATTATCCTTTTCAATGTTTAAACCGCCTCCAGTATAAGGATTAGTTAACATACCATTGATTTCATTAAATGTTAGCCAGTATTTAACTTTATGTTGGTAACGTTTGAAACAAGTTATGGCAAAGTTTTCAAAAAATTTAATACATTTACGACTATAAAAACCATTATACCAATTACTTAAATAATATGGCATTTCATAGTGTGATAAAGTTACTATTGGTTCAATATTATTTTTTAGTAACTCATCAAATAAATCATCATAAAATTGCAAACCAGCTTCATTAGGCTTTTTTTCATTACCATTTGGAAAGATCCGACTCCAGGCAATTGAAACTCGTAAACAATTAAATCCCATTTCTTTAAAATACTGGATATCCTCTTTGTAAGTATGATAAAAATCAATAGCCTCATGACTTGGATAATATTTATCATTTTCAACTTTAGTAGTTTTTTTCCTTCTTTTATCTTTACTACCTGGCAACATTACATCACTAATACTTAAACCTTTACCATCAATGTTATAAGCTCCTTCACATTGATTAGCAGCTAATGCGCCTCCCCATAAAAAATCTTGTTTCATTTTCCTCACCTCTTATCTATATTATAAAAAAAAGTAACGGACTTAACCATTACTTTTGTTTAATAATTTCTTTTACATATTTAAAATCAATGTCATCACATAACCACACACCGTTTTTTGAACAATAAAACTTATAGCCATCTTTTTGCATTGCAAGAGTATCAATAACTAAAACTACCGGTATTCCATGGCGACTACCTACTTTAAATGCTGTTTCAACATCTTTAGATAGATGAACATATAAGCGGCGCATCTTCTTGATACCAGTTGCCTTAATTTCAGATAAATTTTTCATTGCCGTTCCATGATACAATAAATCAGGGGGAACTTTTTCATCCAATTCAACATCTACTGCAATAGAATGTCCTTGAGCAGCCCGAATTTTAGTTTGATCTTCGTTATAATGAAAACGTTGTTTATTATTCGTAGCTACAATTTCCTGCAATATTTCATGATTGATGAAATATCCCTTTTCTCTAATACCAAGCAATAATTCTTCAACATCTGCCCAGCCATGTCCATCTAATTTGATTCCAATTACTTCCGGTTTATGTCTTAAAATCAAACTAATAAAACGCCCTAACTGATTAATATCAATTTTACCAAATTCTAAACGCATATCATACCAGATAGCGCCACCATGAACTGATTGTGAAATACCACAGTTTTTAAAACCAAATTTTTCATAATAATGAATTAATTTATCTTTACACGTCAAAATACAGCCCTTACGACCTTCTTGACGGGCTTGTTCTACTATTTTATCTATTAGTTTAGCTGCCAATCCTTGTCTTCGATATTCAGGTAAAACATTAAGACCAAAAATTGCTTGCCACATTCCATTTTCATCATGTAATGAAGCATCGCTAAACATTATATCGCTAATGGTACTGTTATTAGTAACCATACCATTTATAAAACCTATTAACTGATCATCATTTTCTAATAACCAAAAATGATCAGGATATACTTGCAAACGTTTTTCAAAATCGGCTTTTGTGGCTGCTTCAGCAACTGGAAAACAAGCTGCTTCTACAGCTGTGATAGGACCTAAATCTTTCATTGACGCATGACGAATTTTCATCTTGCTAAGCCTCCTTATCCGTTCTAGTATACCATTTATTAATAAAATAATAAAGCTAATTTATTATTATTACCAAATCATAACCAATTAAATATTAGTTTTTAAATAAAAAAATTCTTTTAATCGTGGTTTAAAACCTATTATTAAAAGAATCTTAATATCTTATTTTTTTATCCAATTAAAATTTTCTTTACTAGCACCGATTTCAAAGTGATATTTAACAATTCCTAAATCAACCTTAGTATAAAATCCTGTTCCTTTTTTTATTGCAACTTGATTGTCGTGACGAGAAAAAACAAATTTTTGTTGATTCATTGCTGTTGGAGCCAATAATGCTGCTTTAACACCATTTATAAACCATTCTGGTTGATTTTGCATTGTATCAACTACCTGATCTGTTGATTTAATGCGGTGTTCTACTCCTTGATTAGTACCATAACCAATAGCAATTACTAAAACTAGTTTTTCATTAGTTCCAATTTTAAAAGCAGTTTTAATCTTTTTATAAGTCATAGCTACCCAACAGGTATTTAAACCTAATTGTTGCGCTTTTAAAACAATCTTTTCACCATAATAACCACATTTTTCATCTAAATCAGGTCCTTTTTTACCAATTAAAGCAATATAATTTTTAACATTTTTAAATTTTCCATAATGAGCCATCATGCTATCAAAAGCCTTTGGTTCATCACTAATTAACTGAATATTTAAGTCGCCTTCTTGATTGCATTCATCAATACATGATAACAATTCATCCTTTATCGCACCAGTAATTTTTTTATCTGTATAAACACGTACAGAATGACGTTTTTCCATCGCTTCTAATAAATTCATTAATTTATACCTCCGCATCTCTTTTAGGAAGCCGTTGCATAATATCTTTAGCATGGTTAAGCATTGTAATTAACTGATCAAATAAATCAATATCACCATCAAAATAGTAATAATTTTTAGTAGCTTCCTGGCGGACTTTAACAACACCTGCTCTTTTTAAAATCTGAAGATGATGTGATACAGTTGCTCTTGATAAATGGGTCTTTTTAGCAATATCACCAACTCGCATTCCTAAACAGTCCTCAGATTCCATCATCATCAAAATAATATGCTGACGAATTTCATCGCCTGCCTAAAGCTAACAATAATTTTTGACTATTTTTAATTTCTAAAGATAATTGCTCTAATTCAGCTTCTAGATTCATAATAAGCTCCTTTTATCAAAGTATTATATCATATAACATCCTAAAAAATTGCTTCGTCAAAGAAATTACGACCATACAATATTTATACACGATTAATTATCTAATTCCAACTTTTTCAATTTCTTTAATTAAAGTCTCTAATATATACACAACTGGTACTTGACTTGCAGAAGAATAAAAATAACTATCTTTACTAGAAGGAATATAATAACAAATGTTTTCATCAGCAAGTTTTGCGGCAGTAGTATTAACACTATTACTTATAACAATAACTTTAGCTCCAGTTTCTTTAATAAACATAATTTGATTATTTGTTTCCTTGGTTTCTCCACTAACTGTCAAAATAACAACACAAGTATCAGGATCATATACATTAAAACGATGTGAAAAATCATCAACATAAAAACTTTTAAATCCACGACGATTAAATAAGTAAGCACCGTATTCAGCAATTGCTCCTGATAAACCAATCCCAAAAAATAATATTTCACTACTTTTAACCATCATCCCAGCAACTCGCTGGAGCAAGGCTTTAGATTCTTGATTATCGATTTTCTTAAAAAAATCAATTAAATATTCACTATCACTTTCCTGACGGCGAACTTCTTTTTCCTGGTTATAACGCATTTGAACCTTAAATTGCGTAAAGCCTTCAAAACCTAATTTTTTACATACTCTTGTAATCATCGAAGAAGAAACATGTAATGTTTTGGCAATATCGCTTAATTTAGCTTTTACCACAACATCACTATGATTGATTAAATAAAGATAGATTTCATATTCTAAATCATTTAGTTGTTTTATTTGTTCAATTGTTATCACGACTTTTCCTTCTTTCTAAATAATTATTTTTAAAATATCTTAACAAATCAATATTATAAATAAGCTTTTAATATCAATAAAACATTTACATTACTGTTATTATTTTAATTAAAATAATAACTATTATATTATTATAAACAAAAAGGTTAATCAATATGATTAACCAACAAAAAATGGATAAACCGAAGTTTATCCATTGGCAAGTTTAAGATTTTTTCTCATTTTTTTCTTCATTCTACGAACGGCTACAGTATATTGGTTTGAATCAAGATAGACTACTTTAGTATTAGTTACTAAATCATGTAAGGCCCGTTTTGATTTTAAAAATAAAACTAACAGCGCTGAAATCAAACTAATGACTAAGCCAATATAAGCATAAAGACCACTAAAATTAAAGTTAGTAGCTGCATTTATAATCTGATGTAACATATTACTACAGCTATAAATACTTCCTTCAACCAAAATAATCATTACTAATTGTCTAATAATAATTTGTTTTGTACTAGCTTCTTGATAGTCATTACTAACAATTTTAAGCTTCAACAATCTCTTACCAACTGTCTGTCCTTTAAAAACAACCCAAGGTACTCCTACATAATATATAATAGCTACTAGAAAAGATAAACTACCAGCTATAAAATTATATGGATAGTCGAAAATAGCGATATTTTGCGGTATACTGGTAGCATCTTCATGTAACATCATATAAATGATGATAATTGGTAATGAGGCAACAACGCCACCTAAATACCAGTCAATTGCATAAGCAAGAAATCTTCTAATATGACTTAATTCATTTTTTTCTTCTTTATTCCTTAGTTCTAATATTTTTTTCATAGCCTACCTCGAATCTTTTAATTATAATTCTTCACCGTTTGTTTCAATTACTTTTTTATACCAGTCAAATGATGCTTTTTTACTTCTATTTAAAGTACCTGTACCATCATTTTCTTTATCTACATAAATAAATCCGTATCGTTTTTTCATTTCACCAGTTGAAAAGCTTACACAATCGATACATCCCCACACAGTATAACCAATTAGGTCAACTCCGTCAATTTCAACTGCTTTTTTCATTTCTTGAATATGACTTCGTAAATAATCAATACGATAATCATCATTAACCTTACCATCTATCATTTCATCAACAGCACCAAAACCATTTTCAACAATAAATAGTGGTAATTGATAACGGTCATATAACCAGTTTAATGTATATCTCAATCCTTTAGGATCAATTGGCCAACCCCATTTTGTTTTTTGAATATATGGATTGTCGCATAAATCTTTTGATTCATCATAATCAAGATTTTCGTCACCATCGCCCTTAGTTGCAAATGACATGTAATAACTAAATCCAATATAATCAACACATCCTTTTGATAAAATATCCAAATCTTCATCAGTAATATCTAATTGATATCCTTTACGTTTGAAGAATGTTTTCATATATCCTGGATATTTACCACGAGCATGAACATCAACATACCAGAAACGTTTATGATTAGCTCCTACCGCTTTTAACATATCATCAGGATTGCATGAATAAGGATAAATTGGTGTCATTGCCATCATACATCCTACTTGCATTGATGGATTGATTTCATGAGCGATTTTTACTGCTTTTGCACTAGCAACTAATTCATAATGAGATGCTTGATAAACAATTTGTTCGCGATCTTCACCTTCTTCAAAAAGAATTCCTGAATTAGTAAAAACAGCAACATCAGCTTTATAATTAGCTTGATTATTAATTTCATTGAAAGTCATCCAATATTTTACTTTATTTTGATATCTTTCAAAACATACTCTTGCAAAATTAGCGAATAAATCAATTAATTTACGATTACGCCATCCACCATATTTTTCTACTAAACCATATGGCATTTCAAAATGGCTTAAAGTAATTACTGGCTCAATTCCATTTTTCAATAATTCATCAAACATATCATCATAAAATTGTAACCCAGCTTCATTTGGAGTAACTTCATCCCCTTCAGGAAAGATTCTAGCCCAAGAGATTGATGTTCTAAAACATTTAAATCCCATTTCTTTAAATAAAGCAATATCTTCTTTATAACGATGATAAAAATCTACTGCTTCATGATTAGGATAATATTCACCATCAATAATTGTTTTAGTAATTCGACGTTCTTTACCAACGCCACCTACGGTCATCATATCTGAAACATTAGGACCCTTACCGCCTTCGTTCCAGCCACCTTCAACTTGATGAGCGGCAACTGCACCGCCCCATAAAAAATCCTTACGCATTAGCTTCACCTGCTGCTTCTGCTTTAACAGCAGCTCTTGTACTTGCCATTACAAATGGTAAATAAATTAATGTACTTACACCAACTAAAAGAAATCCAATAACTAATGATAAGATACTAGTTGCTCCAGATCCTAAAAACGGAATCAAGAAACCTGGTGTTGTCCAAGCAACACTGTAAGCTACTGGTGGAATTATTTCAAAGACCGCTACACAAAGCCATCCAATAATATTACATACAACCGGTGCTAAAATAAATGGCACAATATACATTGGGTTCATAACAAGCGGGAAACCAAAGATAATTGGTTCATTAATGTTAAATAAACCTGGTGCTAAAGACATTTTAGCGATTTGGAACTGAGCTTTATTTTTACGACCAGCAATAAACATGGCAATGATTAAACCTAAAGTTGCCCCAGAACCACCTGTGTTACCAAAAGCATCATTAATAGATCCCCAGTTTACAGGATAAGGTGCACCCCAAGCAGTACCATTTGCTGCTACATATGCTAAGTTCATATTTTGTTGTTCTGTAAAGATAACTGATCTTAAAGCATTTAAAGTGTTAGGACCATGAATACCTAATACCCATAAGAATTGTTGTACCACTACAAATACTAAAATTGTACCCATAGAACTTCCAAGAGAAGTCATTGGTGCTTGAATAGCATTATAAATTAATACTTGAATACCATCTGCTGTGATATTACTGAAAATAAAGTTAATTAATCCAACTAATGCTAATACGATCATAATTGGAATTAATAAGTTAAATGATTTAGATACTGCTGGTGGTACCATTTCTGGCATTGAAATTCTTAACTTTGAATTACGTCCTAATCTAGTTAAAATTTCAGCCACAAATAAACCAACAAATAAAGCAACGAATAATCCTTGTGCTCCTAAATATGTTGTAGTTAAACCAGAACCACTTCCATCAACAAATTCTCTAGAAGCAGGATATAAAATGAAATATGCTGATAAAGCAGTAATACCACATAATACTTTATCACCTTTCATCTCTTCAGCTAATTGATAAGCTGTTAAAAATGCAATTAATACTGCTAAAATATTAGTAGTACCATTAACAACAGAATTTAAAATAGCTTGATAATCTGTTAAGTTAGGAATTAAATCCCCTAAATGTAATAAACTTGCAATAAACCCATTAGGATCTAAGAATACGTTGTTTATTAACAATACCATTGACCCCGCCATTGTAAGTGGGAATGATAATGTAAAAGCATCACGAACTGCAGCTACATGTCGTTGAGCGTTAATTTTTGCTGCAATTGGAACAAAGGCACGTTCCATGAATGCTTGCATTTTCTCCATAATTTTTTCCTCCCATAATTAGTTTAGCTAAACGTTTAATTTGTAAGCGCTATTTTTATCGACGCTTAATATTATAAACAAAGGAAATTTAATATAAATACTTTTAAGCCAATTAGCAACTGTATTCATAACTTGATTTTAGTTACATAAAAAAAACAATGTGTTTTATTTATGAAAACACATTGTTGTAAGATTTTCAATGATTGCAATAACTGGTATTTGCGTAGTCAAATCAAATATCTCTGTTCCTATTTTTTTAATATAATATGGAATAGTTAAATCCGATAACTTAGCTAATGTACTGCTTTGAGAAGTTGTAATAGCAACAATTTTACAACTTCCTTGTTTACTAGAAGTAACCATATCAATTATTTCTGGTGTTTCACCCGATACTGATAAAACAATTAACAAACTATTTTCACTTACTGCTGACATTTTCAAATATGGGTCATTGATAGCAATTGCAAATTTACCAGAACTAGTAAATCGTCTTGCTCCATAGTGACATACTGCTCCTGAATTACCTACTCCAAGAAAAATAATATTTTCACTATTACCAATTAAAGCCATAGCCTCATTAAATTTATCATGATAAAAATCAGAATCAAATTTTTTTAAACAATCAATAACTTCACTAAAATCATAATCACGTTCAAAATGCTTTTCATCTTGCATTGACATTTTATAAGCATATTTAAAATCATTATAGCTATCATATCCCATCTTTTTAACGAATCTAAGAATTGTTGTTGTCGAAACCTGAGCAACGCTGGCTAACTCTCTAATTGTAAGAAAGGGAATAATTAAACTATTATTCATAATATATTCAAACACTTGTAATTCAGTGTCATTTAAATCTTTAATTTGTTGTGCTTTAAACATTTATTTTCATTCCTTAAGCTAAATCTTCAATATTTTCAATCGTAAACTTTTGCATATTTAAATCTATTAATTCATCTTCAGGAAAATACTTATCGACTAACTGATTATATTCTTCTAAAGTTAAAGGCCGTGTTTGTTCATCTTGTAAATCAAAATAATAAACTACCCCATCATTATCAACGTCATCTGCCAAGTTATAGCCATAAGCTTCATCATAACAATAAGCTTCACCAAGCATCTCATATTTATTTTGATCATATTTATAAATAATATAAGGCCTGATCGTCATTCCTGCTGATTGATTATGGCTAAATGGTGTTTTGGCATAGCCATTTTTATAAAATTCGGTATCTGCTCCTAAAATTGGTAGCATTTCAAATTCTTGACTTTCATCATCATATTTCCAGATTTCACTGTGCATTCCTGCCATTGAGGTCGTTGTATAATTAATAATAATTTCATCAACACCATCCTGGTCAATATCACCAATTCCAAATTCATTTTCTTCAAACATTGCTTCATCAATGTCACCATTAATACCACCTTGTTCATCAATATAATCCTCAGGGTTATCATGAACAGCTTTTAAAAATTTAATATATTGATCAATGGAAACCTGATTAGAAATCTCTTCTTCTTTATCTTCAATTATTTCACGTTCATCTTCATATACTACATCTTTAGCTTCTTCTAATAATTCAACTGCTTTTTCTACTTGATCAGTTGTTACATAAACATCAGCTAATTCTACATAAGCATCTGCTTTTTTAGGTTCAATATCGATTGCTTCTAAATAAGTTTCCTCAGCTTGCTGGTATTCTTTTTCTTCAACATAGCGCTGAGCTTGATCCATTAATTCATTATACTGTTTTTCGGTATTAGATGATCCAAAAATAAAAATTGATCCAACAACAATTGCCACAACAACGATCACAGCAATTATCGCTATATATATTTTTTTATTTTTAGAACTAGGATCTAATTTTGCACCACAATTACTACAAAATTGCGCCTGAGCCTTATTAACAGTCCCGCATTGTTTACACTTCATAACTTTTCCCCATTTCACAAGATTTTATCAATCAAATTATATCACTATCATTATTTTATAAAAATAGTTATTAAAATTTTTATTTAGTATCATTTGTATTATGTGTTATAATACAAACAGAGGTGATATACAATGTTATTTTTCATTATTATGTTATCAACTGTTGCTATTGTAAATATTGCATTTTATTACAGTACTAAAAAAACAGCTAGTTATCAAGACGGACGGTTATTATTAGTGAATATCCCAGCATATGCTTATAACCTTAGCGAAGTCAAAGAAATAGAACATAATTTTAAACAAGAAACAACTAAAATACTATTTCTTTCTTTTCTTACTTATTTACCAATGATAATTCTTCCTGATTTTGTTGATATTTTATATTTTTTGATCATTATCTGGATTAACATTTATTTATTTAATTTGCCATTTAAAAAATATCGAAACCAATTATTAAAAATCAAAAAAGATTATAACTGGCCTAGTCAAAGTACTAAAACTGTAAAAGTTGATTTAGCAATGTTAGCACATATGGAAAAACAACCTTTTAATTATAAAAGATATTTAATTGTTTTAATCGTTGATATAATTTGTCTAGCTGGCATGATTTATTTTAAAGCTAATATCACTAGCTATTTATATTTAGTATTACAGTTTATTGTTTTAATCATTGGTATTATCCTTATAAAAAGATTACCTAATAAAACATATTGTGATGATACCAAAATTAATATTACTATCAACAGCTTAAGAATAGATTATGTATCTCATTGCTTTTTTTCATTAATATTGATTGATGCTTTATTTAATTTTGCAATTCAGTTTTATTTATTAAATAAATTACCTTTTATTATAGTGACCATTGTAATTATTTTAATGATGATTAATATGATTTTAATTATTAATCATACTAAAGACTATCAAAGAAAGAAACAAGAAATTTTAGCTAGTGAAAATCAAAAAGAATATACAATTGACGATGATTCTTGCTGGAAAATCGGTTTTTTAGGTCCGTACTATTATAATAAAGCTGATCCTAAGACATTTGTTTATTGTGGTACACAAATGGTTTTTAACACCGCCAAAACAAGCTATAAATATTTTGTCATTTGCATCTGGGTTTTTGTTATTGGTTTACTTATTATATTATTTGGTTATCCTTTTTACCTAGAATATACTAATCAATTAGTTGATGTTGCTATTGAAAATAATGTTATCGTTGTCGATAGTCCTTTATACGATGCTAAAATTAATTTAGATAATATTAATAAAGTTGAATTAACCGATGATTTAGGTGACGGTATACGAACTAATGGTAGTGATGCTATCGTTTATACTACTGGTTATTGTACTTATGATAAGTATGGTGATTGTAAAGTTTATAAAGCTAATTTTCATGACTGTTACATTATTTTATATACTGATGATTTAACGTATATAATTAATGATGATGATATTAAAAATACTAAACAGATTTATCAAGAAATTAAAGGAGTGATTAATAATGATTATTGAGTTAAATTATACAAGTGATACCCCGATTTATTTACAACTTAGAAATGAAATCGTTAAAGGAATTGCCAGCGGCCAATTTAAATATGGTGAAGCATTACCTACTGTACGTACTCTTGCAAAAGAATTACAAGTTAATAATATGACTGTTAATAAAGCTTATTCTTTATTAAAACAAGAAGGTTATATTTGTATTGATCGTCGTCATGGCGCTAAGGTACAGCCAACAATTGATAATTCATATGAACACCAGGAAAAATTAGTTAATGAACTAGAGTTATTAGCTAGTGAAGCAATTGTAAAAGGTATGGATAAAGAAGCCTTTTTGATACATGTAAAAAATTATTACAAAGTATCAATTATGACCCATCAATAGCCAAGTAATTTAGTTTACAAGCTTGTTTTAAGTTAAAACTCCAGTATAATTATATTAAAGGAGAACGATTATGAAAAAATACAAAGCAATAATTTATGATTTAGATGGGACAGTCTTAGACACATTAAAAATGAATATGATTCCATTATTAAAAATCATCAAAGAAGAAACTGGGGAAGATTGGTCTTTTGAACAAGTCTTAAAATTCGCCTCTTATCCAGGTATGAAAGTAATGGAAGAACTACAGGTAAAAGATCCTGAAAAAACTTATGCCCGTTGGGTAAAATATGTTAATGAATATGAAGATGGGGCAACTTTATATGATGGTTTTAAAGAAGTATTTGAAGCTTTTGATGGTAAAATTATTCAAGCTGTTGCTTCATCTAAAAAGAAAAAACAATATGAAATTGATTTTCTTTCTAAAGGATTAGGAAAATATATTGAAACTGCGGTTTTAGAAGAAGATACTACTAAACACAAACCTGATCCTGAATCAATTCTAGAATGTCTAAAAAGATTAAATATTAAAAATGAAGATGCTATCTATATTGGTGATACTTATTCTGATTATCAAACATGTAAAAATGCTCATGTTGATTTTGGTTTAGCTAAATGGGGTTGTACTAAAGAATTTGAAACTGATTCATCATGTCTTATTTTTAACCAGCCACTTGATTTATTAAAACTGCTTGATGATTAAAGACAAGGAGAAATCGTAATGAAACTAATTATTGAAGAAAATGAACAAAAAATGAGCGAAAGTGCGATGTTTATTTTACTAGGAGCAATGATGCAAGATAAAAGAGTAAATATTTCATTGACTTCTGGGCGTTCGCCAAAAACTATGTATGATATGATGATTCCTTATGTTAAAGATCAAGAAAAATTTAAGGATGTTGAATATTACTTATTTGATGAAAATCCTTATATTGATAAAATCCATGGTCCTAACTGGAATGATATGCAAGAGTTATTTTTCCAGCCAGCCAATATTCCTGATGAAAGAGTTCATATTATGAACAATGATAATTGGCAAGATTATGACAATCAAATTCGTAATGCTGGTGGTATTGATGTTATGGTTATCGGTCTTGGTTATGACGGCCATTTTTGCGGTAATTGTCCTCGCTGTACACCATTTGACAGTTATACTTATAAAATTAAATTTACTGATAAACAAGCTGTCAATCCTGGCTATGCCGACCGTCCTACCCAGCCACATACTTTAACGATGGGACCTAAAAGTCTAATGCGTGTTAAACATCTAGTTATGATTGTTAATGGAAAAGAAAAAGTTGAAATATTCAAACGCTTTTTAGAAGAACCAATTAATCAAGATGTTCCCGCAACGATCTTAAAACTTCATCCTAATTTTACAGTTATTTGTGATCAAGATGCCGCAAGTTTAATTGATCGTGATAAATTAAATCGTCTATAAAATCAAAGGGACACTGAGGTCCAATGTCGTCAATTTAAGAAGATTAAAAACGGATAGAAATCTATCAAGATATCTATCCTTTTTAATCTTAAATTATGAAAGAATATATTAGCTATATCAATAGATATTCCAATGATTT
>NZ_NFLA01000041.1:0-25021 GCF_002160675.1 Erysipelatoclostridium sp. An15 | reverse complement strand
TAGTGATTTTGCACTTAAACGCAGAATTGATATAGGATATGTTTTTCAAGAGAATTATCTTTTTGAAAAATTAACAGTTAAAGAAAATATTATTTTTGCTGCAAACTTATCAGGTATTGAATTAAACGATGATGAAGTATATGAATTATTGAGCAAGACAAAAACACAAGAATTAATAGATAAAAAAATTAATGAATTATCTGGCGGCGAACGACAAAGAGTGGCAATTAGTTTTGCTTTAGCAAAAAAACCTAAATTATTGTTATTTGATGAACCGACATCATATTTAGATCAGGAAAACTGTTATTTAGTTATTGACGTGATACAACAAATTGTTCATTCAAATGAAACTATCGTATTTGTTGTAACCCATGATAAAAGAGTTATTGCTAGTGCAGATAATATTTTCTTTAACTGTTAATTTTTCAAAAAGATAATTCTCTTGAAAAACATATCCTATATCAATTCTGCGTTTAAGTGCAAAATCACTATGATCATTTAATTTGTTATCAAAAAATAAATAATCACTATTTAACTTTTCGTTTAATAAGCCGATTTCATTTAATAATGTTGTTTTGCCACAGCCACTTTCTCCAATTAAAACATTAAATGCTCCAGCGGTTAATTCTATTTGTGCATTAATAAAAATAGGTCGTTCAAAACTAATATTTATATTACTTAGCTTTATCATAAACGATATACCTTATAAAGAAATAATTGATACATAAAATAGCTATCCCAATTATTAAACTAACCACAGCAAAAATAAAAAACAACCACATTTTACTAACTTTGAAATATACACCGATATAATCAATTCGCATATAATAAATAAATATATTCATTAAAGAAAATACTATCATTGCTTTTAACATATTAATGGAATACAGCTTAATAATCTCATCTTTATCTAAACTAACCCCTTGATAAAAAACAATATCATTCTTTCTAGTCGTATTATATCGATATAAAATCATTAATATTACTGCTACCGATAATAAGCTATATGCAATTGTTAGTATAATTGAATTATTGATATTACTATTTTGCGTTGATACTACTTCATCATAATAACTATATGGGATATATGTTAATAATCTTTTATTTAGTTTTAATACTTGATCCTTAACACTTTCGATGTTATTAACATCATCAACAATAATATTATAATTACTTGGAATCAAATCTGTTATTTCTTCATTTTGTTCTTCATGCAAACTTATTCTTGAATTTATATCTTTAGTATTGTTACTTGCTACAATATCTTTTAATTCATTATAATTAACATATATCAAACCACCGATACCATTACTATTATAATAATTTTCATATTCTTTGTTACTTAAAATTCCATCAATATCAACAGTAACCGTTTTTTTATCATAAATAATGTTATTAGCAACAAATTCATAACTTGTATCTTGCATAACATTATTTTCAAAATATGTTATACGATCATTGGCAATTGTTGAACATATCGGCATACCAACTTCTATTGATAATGTTATTTTGTCTTCAAAATCTTCTTCAGTTAGATTTAATTCTTTAGCAGCATCTTCGTTAATATAATTTCCTGATAAATGTTTATTATTAATTATCTCTTCATCATAATATGGTACTATTGAAGGAGTAGACATCTTGGAACTATCTAATTCAAAACTCATAAAATCCTGATTATTTTTTAAAATTGTAACTTTAGATATGGTATTATCAACATCTTTAAGACGAGTAAAATAATCAGTACTATCCAATTGATAATAAGGATATACATTTATAACATGGTCAGTGTCTTTTATTTTCGAAACTGTTTCTAAATTAATTTCAGCACCAGTATCATAGTAACTAGAATATGTATAGTCAGATGGCAATAAATCACGATCAACACACTCAAATGTAGCAAATATGTTATTCTTTGTCATATTATTTGTTATTTCAGAAACTTTTTGAGATTCAAAAATTAATTGTATTTGTTGAAAAACAGTCAAATTAGAGACAAATAATAATACAACTACAAGAACCAATAAGCCGATTTTTTCTTTAGTTCCTATATATCTACTTATCTTAAATAAATTACGTTTATAATTGTTACTGTTTGTAATTTCATTCTTTGTGATATTATTACCAAAAATTAAATTTATTTTTCTATCACTAATTTCATATTTAAAATCGTATAAATCATCAAATTCAGTTTCATGGGTAGCTATTAAAACTGTTCTATGTTTTGAAATTTCATTAAGCAATTCCATTAATTGGTGTTTTATTGTAAAATCTAGAGATGATGTCGGTTCATCAATGATTAGTAACTTCACATCAGCAAATAGTGCTAGAGCTATTGCTAATCGTTTTCTTTCACCAACCGAAAGTTTGCCAACTAAAATATCTAAATTTAAATAATTTAATCCAACCTTCATCATTGCTTTATTTATTAATTCTAAATCAAAACTACGATTATAAATTTCACTGATAAGCTTAAAATGCATTTTAATATTTATATCTTTTTTCAATGATGCAAACTGATCAACATATATGATGTCATTTTTATCTATCTGTGATTCAATACACTCTTGATCAATATCTAACTGTCCGGTTATTATTTTTAATAAAGTAGATTTTCCTGAACCGCTTTTACCGGTAATAGCTATTAATCCATTTTCTGGTAATTCAAAATCACAATCACTAAACACTGTATTTTTTCCATAATTAAAATTAAATTTCTTCAATTTGATCAAACTAAACATCTTGTTCTCCTTGTTAATAAATATATCCTAGCATATTTATCATTTATGATATTGTTTAAATTTGTAGTATTATAAATTGGGGAAGTATGTGGATTGTTAGTTTTTATTATATTTATATTTTACTTGTAGTAATATTTACTTTTTTAAAATCAATTCTGCTTATATTTTTATATTAACATCTAATTATTTATATCGCAATTATGTATGATGTGATATTGAGTAATAAAATTAATGATTTGATAACCGATGTAATTAATGTTAATAATTTTATTTTTATTTTGAAAATCAATTTTGTATTAATTAAAAAAGTTGACGTTGAAAAAATTGGAAAATTTTTAATGAATGATAAGTTCTACTATTATAATTATAAATATAATCTAGATGATTTTGAAAGCAATGGGTTACAAGTTGTTTTTAAATGATATTGACATCATTTTGCTTAGAAATATGACATATGTTTTTAATTATCTAAAGTAATTTGAAGATGTATTTTATATTTTGCTTATGATATTTGATTATTAAGATGAGAAAAATATTATTTTATTAGTTTTTAAGTAAATGACATAATTAATTATAAGGAAAGACCTATACATCTGTCAGATGAAGAATGCATAGAAGAAGCGGATAAAGTATCTTCTCGAATTGCCGAGATACTTTCTGAAACTGCGTTTTCATTTTCGCCTAATGAATATATTTCCATCCATTGTAAACTTTTTCAGGGAATATATAGTCATGCTGGGAAGATTAGAAATTACAATATAACTAAGAAAGAGTGGGTACTTAACGGTGAAAATGTGATATATGATAGTGCTTCAGAGCTTAGAGCAACACTTGAATATGACTTTTCACAGGGAAAAAGCTTTAGTTATAGAGGTCTATCAATGGATGAAATCATCCATCATCTTGTGATATTTGTTTCAAGACTATGGCAAATTCATATTTTTGGCGAAGGTAACACAAGGACAACAGCGGTATTTTTTATTAAATATCTTAGAACACTTGGTTTTTCTGCAACTAATGACATCTTTGCCGAAAATGCCTGGTATTTTAGAAATGCTTTAGTCCGTGCGAATTGTGTGCGAAATCGCAAGATTTTCGTACAATAGTAATCTTAAAATAACTTTGAATCATTATAGCTTTGATTACCAATAATTCTAGGCGGGGAGAAAGGGGACAGACTAGGTTTAGTCTTTCCCCTTAACTATTTATCTTGAGAATTTATAACTTCGATATAAATGTAGAACTATTACGAGAACAGTATGTTTAATTTAATGGAAGAGGCAGTAAATATAGAATTTATTTCTCTGTTCTATTTTTATTAAAAACTAAATATTATGAGTAGATACTTATCATCTTATTTTGGTAAATTATATCTTTTTTGATTGACAGTAGAACTCAAATTTGTAAAGCAAAAATTTCTTTGATAACTTATTATATATATTAGGATACATTTTAATTAAATAATGCTGCTCTTTGCCAAACAGAGTTGTTATAAGAAATAGTCAAACCAATACTTAATCCACCACTCACTAAACCTGAAGAATAAGCAAGGTTAGCACCTATTGTTAAAGTTGGTGCAGTAGAATTATAGGTATGTATATATTTTATACCTATACTACCTTTATTGGAGTTATTGTTAAATTTTATTAATGCTGAAGCTAGAGCATAATCTCCTTTTTTTGTCATTTTAATATCTTGTATATTAAATACTAATATACCATTATTTCTCTTAGAATAATCTTTTAATGTGGTATTTTGCGTATCTGAATAACTATAATAAGATCCTTTAGCAGGTTCCCATTCGATAGACATACAATCTCCTGTTCCTGGCAGTACAAGAGTTGTAGTTGAGGTTGCTACAGCTGAAACATAGGTATATGCCTGACCTGATCTTCTTGAAAAAGTAACATTCAAATCAATATCAGAACTGACAGATCTAGTAGATATTTTTTCTGGTTTAGAAAATTCTATTCCTAGTTTTGATAAATCATTTTTGATTTCTGTATCAGTTTTTCTTTTTTCTAAAGCATCTATATAATATTTTCCATATAAATCTAAATATTTTTCATCAGACATTGCAATTATCTCGTTTTTTGAGTAATCTAATAACGTTTTTTCTTGGGCTTTGATGTTTATAAAATTAATATTACATAAAGTAATAATTAACATAATACTTATTAGTTTTTTCATGTTATCTCTTTCTATTCGGTTAAGTAAAATATGTAATAAAAACTATGCATGTTGTTAAAAAATAAATTTTTAGTAGGTAATCTCTTTGATGATAAAATTTTAGTCAATCTTTTTTTTAAATTCAATATAATTTAAATTTGAAATTTCAATCATACAATTTTCTTTATTTTTCACAATCTCACTTTCAATATTAAAACCAAAACTATCACCATTATCTTGAAAATAAGTATTTGAAGAATAATACCAGTTTTCATCTTTGTTACTAATTAAATCAGTTTTACTAGTTATAAATACTTTATCATTTTGAAAATTATAATAATTAGCGGTATAGATATATTTAGGATTATCAACATTGTTCCCGTAACTTTCAAAAACTATGGTATATTGGTTATTACTTTGTAATTGTAATGCAACAATTTCAAAGTAACAGTTATCATCAATTTCAATTTTTCGATCAATCTCTGATTCAGGATTTGTTAAATCAAGATTAAATTTAATGATTTTATCAGATTTACTTTGTTCAATAGTATATTCGTTTGAGGTGAAGAAATAAGAAAATTTATGAGTTCGTTTATACCAGATAAAAATAAGAGTTATTATAATACAAATACATAAGATTCCAATTATTAATAAACGATGTTTTTTCATTAAATCACCTTCTTTAATAAAATAATGAAATTGCTTTGAATTAGTTGAATCTTTAAACTATGCATAATTCTTTTTACATATATATAATATCAATTTAGTTATTTAGATAGTAAAAAATTAACCGTACGACATCATAATTACGTGAATAACAAAAAAATCAAGAATAAAATATTCTTGATTCAAAATGGTAACTATTTTTTATATTTTAGCTGGTCTTCTCTAATAGTAGTAAATATTTTATCTTTGGATACATCACTTAGATCTTTAATGTTGACATATTCTTCAGATGTAATCATATATGCTTCTAAGCTTATTCGATAAAAATTGAATAATTTCATAGCTTTTGATAAGGGAATATCAATATTATCATTTTCATAATCAGTTAATGTTGAATAGGAAATATTTAATGCTTGCGCTACATCTTTTCTACTTAGTTTGCGTTCTTCACGAAATTTTTTGAGATCTTTTCCAAAAGTCATAAAGTACCTCCTTGAATAGAGGATACGATAATTTATAACGGTAAAACCGTCAGATAAAGTCGTTTACGAAGTAAATATTTATTTCAGTAAAATATTTACAAAATTGGTCAAATTATGTAATTATTAATGATGATTAGATAGCAAAAAATAATTTATGACCCCCTAATACATAATTATTAAGTTGAGCTAATTGGGATAAAGTGGTTTAACTTCATGAAATCAAAAATAATTTAGCTATCTATCAGGAGGAATTATATGAAAACTAAAATGTTAAAAGTATTATTTGGTCTTGTAAATTTTGCGGCAATTTTTGCGGTAGCAACTACATCACTTTATGGTCATTACGAACCTGAATGTCCAAAAAAATTACAGAAATATCAAAAAAAATAGTCTGGCTATGTTAAAATAGATGTATTAGGGAGGGATTAGAATGAAATTAGTGATAATTGATGATGATTTTCAATTTGCAACGGCAATGAAGAATGATTTATTGATTCACTTTTGTAAATATGATGAAGATGTTGAAATAGACATAATAGATGATAATTATTTTAATCTAATTAATGCTAATCAATATCTTTTTTATTTTATTGATATTGATTTAAACAATATTAATGGTTATGACTTGGCTAATCGAATAAAACAAAATCAAAAGAATTGTTATATAATTTTTGTTTCATCTCATAATGATTTAATTCATGATTCATATAATTTACGTGCTTATTATTTTATTAGAAAAACTAGCTATAAAAAAGATTTAAATATTTTTTATTCAATAGTGGATCAAGAATTTCAAAACAATGATACATTTATTGATTTAAATTATAAAATGAGTAGAACCCAAATATCTTTAAATCAGATCATTTATTTGGAAAGTCAAGATCATAAAATAAAAATAGTTACTGTTAATGGAATGCATTTTGATAATCGAACTCTCAAAGCCTGGGCTCAATTACTTCCAAATGACAAATTTATTCAGATTCATCGTTCTTTTATTATTAATATCGATTATTTGACATCATATAGAAAAGGCCATTTAATCATGGTGAACAATGAAGATTTAGTAATTGGCAGAGTTTATAAAAATAAATTTGATCAATTTTATCAGGAGTATTTACTTAAATGATACTTTTTAATGCAATTATTAATTTTATTGAATCTTTATTGTTGGTTTGGCTTATTGCCGATTTTTTTGGTTTTAAAGAAAGTAAAAATAAATTTATTTTTATTACAACATTAATAGATTTTTTGATTTTAGAAATATCTCAATTTGCTAATTATTATGGTATTTTTTTATCATTCATTATTATGATTGTAATAATTATTTCTATTTATATTTTTACAAAAAGTGTAACATTTAAGCATGTATATATTATCTTAATTCAAAATGCACTGCTTATGATTTATATTGTTATAAGTGTGTATATTTGTGATTTGTTTACTTTTAAAGATACATATATTATTGAATGTATCTTGTGTAAAATACTGCAGTTATTTGGAAATATTATCTTATTAAAATATAAAGATAAATTAGCATTGACCTTGGAAATAACTAAGTGGAAAGTAGTTATTGTTTTTGAAGTGATTTTGCTTATTTTACTTTATAGTATGTTTTATAGAACTTTATTCAGTAATAATAGTGCTTTTTTCTTTGAGCTGAATGAGATATTATTGTTAATTTTATGTATTATGTTTATGTATATCGTTAATTTAATTAATGAAGAACATCGTGAAAAGATGCAATTAATCAAAGATAAGCAACAGGAAGAATTTCAAAGACAAAAATATTATGCGATAAATAATGTGAAAAATGAAATTGAGGCATTGGATCATCGTTTGTTTTATACTGTCTTTAAAATTGAGGAATATTTAAAGAAACAGGACTATGAATCAATAGATAAGATAATTGATTATTATAAAAATCAGGTTTTAAAGCACAAATTGGTTATTGATACTGGGAATCATGTTTTTGATACATTATATAGTGTAAAAATAAATGAGATGGTAATGACTGGAATCGATATTAGTAATATTGTATTGATTAACAAGAATCAATTTTATGATGATTTGGGATTGATAAATTTTATTCAAAGAACATTGGATTTTTTTAGAGAATGTAAGTATTTGAAAATTGATATTAGTGAAGAAAATGGCTTTGTATTGTTTAAATTGATCTATCGTGATGGAATAGTTAATTTAGATGAATTAAAAATGTTTCTAGATGAAAACCCATGGTTACCTGTTATGTATAACCTGGATGATTGTCAAATAAGAGGAATTAGAATAAGTTTTAAAATGGAGCAAGATGATGATTGATAAGATAAGTCAGTATTTTATAAAACAGAATATTATTAGTGATGAAGATAAAGAAGTATGTGATTATGGTGTATTTGTAATTGGTTTTAATCTATTATGTATGGCTAGTGTATTTGTAATTGGCTGGTTATTAATAGATTTAAAGTTTTCGATACTGTATTTGATATTTTACACACCAATAAGAATGCTATTGGGTGGCTATCATTCTAAAACACCTGTAAATTGTTATCTTTTAACGACAAGTGAAGCTATCATATTATTTATGTTATCAGATATTTTTATTAATCGGATAATTATGGTTGTAGCAATGGTATTAATGTTTGTGGCCATTATTAATTATTTATTTGATGAACATTATTGGGTATATAAATGTATTTTAACAGGACTGGTTTTATTATATTGTTTATTGATTGATAGATACCAGCTAGTTATTACTTATGTATTCTTTTTAAACAGTGTATCTTATCTTTTTGTTAAAATAAAAAATTTGATTACTAAAAAAACTGTAGGTTAATATATTTTATAAAAGCTAGAAGTGTCAGTTAATAATGGCACTTCTTTTATTGCCCAAAATTTTAATTCAATTAATAAAAGAAAAAAACTCTTTTGTAAATGTATATAAATAACAAAGGAGGTTTTTTATGAAAAAAACAGATAAAAAGATTTATGATTTTAAAAGTGATGTTCTTTTTAAATATTCATTAGCTAATGATCAAGATCATGACTCTCTTTATTTATTAAAACTGTTTATTGAAGGTATTTTAAAGATCGACTGTCATGATATTAAAGTATTAAATCCCGATTTAAGCCGTAACCATGTTGAAGATAAAGATATGATCTTAGATATTAGAGTAACCGTAGCCTCAGGTAAACAGATTGATATTGAAATGCAAAATTCAATCTTTTCACCAACCCAGCGCCATCGTTTTCAATTATATGGAGCTAAACTGTTAAGCCAGCAGGAAAAAAAGGGAGACCGTTATCAAAACATCAATCCAGTCTATCAGATAATCTTTATCAATGATGTTGATAGTGATAATCTAACCCTATATGATACATATCAAAGCCGAAATAAAAAAGGAAAACTGGAAAAGAACAATCTAACGACGAGAGTCTATGTCCAATTACCATATATCAATGTAATTGAAGAATATAAGGGCTTAGATAAGTTCAGTGAATTGGAGCTGGCGATCTATATCTTTGCAAATGGAATAACAGATGATATAATGGGGCTAGAGAAGATGAAGGTGATCGGGATAATGAAAGACAAGATGGAAAGATTCAATCAGGATGAAGAATTAAGGCTGGCAGCATATAATCGGGAATTAAACATTCAAGCCAAAAATAGTGAAATGAAAGCTAATTATTTGCGTGGCAAAGAAGAAGGAATTGAGCTTGGTAAAAAAGAAGAGATTAAAAATTTAACATTACAATTATTTAAGATAAAATATCCAGATGAGGATATTGATATTTTAGCTAACTTAGAAGTTGGTGAGTATGAATTGATTTTTAAGATGCTAGCAAGCGATCAACCACTAGAAGAAATTTTGACTATGATAAAATAAGAGTAAAAGCTGTGTTTTAGAAATTTTGTAAGGATTGAGGTGTCAGTTAATAATGACACTTCTTTTTTGTTGATGAATAGCCATATTTAATAAAACTTTTATTTACAGTTCATTAATAGTTAATATTTGATAAATATACTGAATACATTGAAATGGGGAATAGTAATGAGAGAAAGATTTAATGCATTTATGCAAGGAAGATATGGGATAGATCAGTTAAATAGTTTTTTAATGATCATTTGTATTGCTTGCTTTGTTATTACTTTATTTATTCAAAGCCCAGTAATTCTTTTTATTGCATATGCTTCATGGTTAATTGCAATTTTTAGAATGTTTTCTAAAAATATTTTTGCTCGTAATCGTGAAAATGAAAAATATTTAAATTTCTTTAAACCGTTAAGCAGATGGTTAGAGTTAAAATTAATGAATCGTCAAGATCCAAGTCATAAATATTTTAGTTGTCCTAACTGTAAACAAAAAGTACGGGTACCTAAAGGACATGGGAAAGTAATTGTTACTTGTCCAAGCTGTCAAAATAAATTTGAAAAGAGAACGTAAGATGTTTGGCTATGTAGTTGTTAACAAACCAGAATTAAAATTTAAGGAATATGATGTTTATCATTCTTATTATTGTGGCTTATGTAAAGTCTTAAAGGAAAAATATGGGGCTAGAGCCCAAATTTCCTTGAATTTTGATTTAAATTTTATTAGTATCTTATTGTCTGGATTATATGAACCAGAAACAAAGGTTGAACAAAGACGTTGTATAGTTCATCCGATGAAAAAACATTTAACCCGTTATAACGAATGTGTTGATTATGCAGCTAAGATGACCATAGTTTTAACTTATTTTAAATGTGAAGATGATTGGCAAGATGAACGAAAAGTTTCTAAACAAGCTTATAAGAAGTTAATTAATAAAGCTTATCAAGAAGTAAAGGATGAATATCCTGATAAAGTAGCTAAGATTGAGGCTTGTTTACAGGAAATAAATTTATCTGAAAAGCAAGATAAGGTTAATCTTGATGAAATATCTAATCATTTTGGTAAAGTTATGGGCGAAATATGTGCTTATAAAAATGATGAATGGTATGATGAGTTGTACCATCTTGGTTTTTATTTAGGAAAATTTATTTATTTTATAGATGCTTATGAAGATATAGAAAGTGATTTAAAAAAAGGAACTTTTAATCCTTTTAAAGAATTGTATCAAACAGATGATTTTGAAAATAGAAGTAAAGAAATTTTAGAATTAATGATTTCAGAAGCTACAATGGCTTTTGAAAGATTACCGATTATTGAAAATGCTTCACTAATAAGAAATATTTTATATGGTGGGGTATGGACAAGATATGAAATGGTTAAACAAAAACGATTGGAAGGTAGGAAATGATGAACCCGTATCAAATATTAGGAATATCACCAGATGCAACTGATGATGAAGTAAAAAAAGCATATCGTACGCTAAGTAAAAAATACCATCCTGATGCTAATATCAACAACCCTAATCAAGCAGCGTATACTGAAAAATTTAAAGAAGTACAGACTGCATATAAAACGATTATGGATGAGCGTAAAAAAGGCTTTACTAATCGAACATATGGTAATAGTCAAAGTGCGGGGTATAACGGACAATCTAGTTATCAATATCAATATACAAATGACCAAAGTGCTTTTAATGAAGTGGCTGGTTTTATAAATGCAAGAAGATATCAAGAAGCTTTAAATGTTTTAGATCAGATTAAAACAAGAAATGCAATGTGGTTCTATTATAGTGCTATTGCTATGAATGGAATTGGTAATAACATTACAGCAGTTGAATATGCTCAAACAGCTGCGCAAATGGAACCAGGTAATTTGCAATATATGTTATTATTACAACAGCTCCGTGGGGGACAAAGACAGTATCAACAAGGTCAAGAAACATATGGTTCGCCATTTGGTGATCCGATTCAATGTTGTTATAGTATCATGATGATTAACTGTTTATTAAGTTGTTGTTGCTTTTAATAAAAGGAGATGTTAATTAATGAGTAAAGTAATTGGAATTGATTTAGGAACTACAAATAGTTGTATGGCTTATATGGAAGATGGCAAAGCTGTCATTATTCCTAATGCCGAAGGAAATAAAACGACACCTAGTATTGTTGCTTTTACAAATGATGGTAAAAGATTAGTAGGTGAAAATGCTAAAAGACAAGCAGTAACTAACCCTCAAAATACTATTGTTTCAATAAAAAGAGAAATGGGAACAGATTATCGAAAAAGAATCAATGGTAAAAATTATAGTCCGCAAGAGATTTCAGCAATGATTTTACAAAAATTAAAAATTGATGCGGAAGCTTATTTACATGAACCAATTAATGATGCAGTTATTACTGTACCAGCTTATTTTAATGATGCTCAACGTCAGGCAACAAAAGATGCTGGAAGAATCGCTGGTTTAAATGTTAAAAGAATTATTAACGAACCAACGGCAGCTGCCTTGGCTTATGGTTTAGAAAACAGCTATGGCCAAAAAGTAATGGTTTTTGACCTTGGTGGTGGAACGTTCGATGTTTCAATTATCGAAATTGGAAATGGGGTAATTGAGGTATTATCTACTTCAGGTGATAATCATTTAGGTGGCGATGATTTTAATGATGTAGTTGCTAAATATATTTTAGAAGAGTTTAAAAAAGCTGAAGGAATTGATTTAAGTAATGATCAGGTTGCAATGCAAAGAATCAATGAAGCAGCTGAAAAAGCTAAAATTGAATTATCAATTATGATTACAACAATTGTAAATTTACCATTTATTACAAATACAAGTACCGGACCTAAAAATTTAGAGGTTGAAATTACTAGAAATAAATTTAATGAGCTTACAAAAGGTTTAGTTGATCGTGTTGTTTTACCAATGCAAAATGCTTTAAATGATGCTAAGTTAGTTCCAAGTGAGTTAAATAAAATTATTTTAGTTGGTGGTTCATCAAGAATCCCAGCAGTTCAAGCAAAAATTAAAGAAATTACCGGGATTGAGCCAAGTAAATCTTTAAATCCTGATGAATGTGTAGCTCAAGGAGCTAGTATTCAAGGTGGTAAATTATCAGGTGATTTAACAACAACTGGTAATTTTGATGTCTTGTTATTGGATGTAACACCACTTACATTATCTGTTGAAACTGTTGGCGGTGTAGCAACACCATTGATTGAACGTAATACTACGATTCCAACAAGTCACAGTCAGATCTTTACTACATCTGGTAATTTCCAGACTCAAGTAGAAATTAATGTTTTACAAGGGGAACGTCCTTTAGCTAAGGATAATAAAAGCTTAGGAAAGTTCAAATTGAAAAAAATTAAAAGAGCGATGCGTGGGGTCCCGCAAATCGAAGTTACATTTGACATTGATGCCAATGGAATTGTTAATGTTTCGGCTAAAGATCTAGCTAGTGGTAATATGCAAAGTATTACTATTGAAAATACTTCAAATATGTCAGAATCAGATATTGAACAGGCAATTAGAGAAGCCAAACAGTTCGAACAGCAAGATGCGCTATTAAAAGAACGTTTAGTATTCAAAAATGAAGTTGAAACATTAGTAATGCAAGTTGATTCTGCTTTAGTACAACATGGTAAAAAACTTGATAAACAAACAAAATCAATGATAAAAAATGAACTAGCAAGTTTTAAAAAGTTAATTAAGAAAGTTGATTTTGAAACATGTGATCAAGCTAAGTATGATGAAATTAAAAGTGCTAAAATTAATTTAGAAAATACAGCAGCACAATTGTTATCAATAAAATAATAAATGTAATGACAGATTATCAAAAGTCACATTGGTAATCTGTTTTTTCATAACTAAAAAAGATTATTTTATTGTTTAAATAAGTCTTGTTAATATTTTCACTTGACATTATAATAGTTTTATGGGATATTTATACCTAACATAGAATAGTGAATGGGGATAGATTAATGAAGGAAATTATCGAAGAAATTAATCAATTAAAAAAAGAAAAAAATGCTGTTATTTTAGCACATTATTACGTTGATGGTGCAATTCAAGATATTGCCGATTATCTAGGTGATTCATATTATTTATCAAAAATAGCTGTTGACTGTCCACAAGATGTTATCGTCTTTGCGGGAGTTGAATTTATGGGTGAAAGTGCTAAGCTATTAAGCCCTAATAAAACAGTACTAATGCCGGATGCAAATGCAGATTGTCCAATGGCTCATATGGTTGATGAACAATTTATCAATAATATGAGAGAACAATATGATGATTTGTGTGTAGTATGTTATATTAATTCAACAGCTAAGATAAAAACTTTATCAGATGTCTGTGTTACATCATCAAATGCTAAAAAAATTGTTGGAGCTTTACCAAATAAAAATATTTTATTTATACCAGATCAAAATTTAGGGCATCACATTGCTAAAATGTTTCCTGAAAAGAATTTCTTATTTTGTGATGGGCACTGCCCTAGCCATTATCAAATTACTGTTGAGGATTTAAAAAAGGCTAAAGCAGCGCATCCAAATGCACCAATTTTAATCCATCCAGAATGTAAACCTGAATGTGTTGCATTATCAGATTATGCTGGTAGTACATCAGGAATCATTGATTATGCAACTAATGATAATGAACATGATGAGTTTATTGTTGTTACTGAAGTTGGTGTAATTCATGAAATGGAAAAACAAAATCCAAATAAAAAGTTTTATTTAGCTAGTGAGAAACTTGTATGTCCAAATATGAAGAAAAATACATTGGAAAAAGTACGGGATTGTTTAAAATATGGTTTAAACAAAGTAGAATTAGATGATGAGTTTATGGCTAAAGCAAAAAAACCATTAGAAAGAATGCATGAACTTGCTAAGTAAGAGGGGCTAAAACATGGATGATAATTATGATGTAATAATTGTTGGTACTGGTGCAGCGGGTCTTTTTGCTGGACTTTGTTTACCAGAAAATTTAAAAATTTTAATGATTACTAAAGATAAAAAAGAAAATAGTGATTCTTATTTGGCACAAGGAGGTATTTGTACCTTAAAAAGTGCTGATGACTTTGATGCTTTTTATCAAGATACATTAAAAGCGGGTCGTAATGAGAATAATCCAGAATCTGTTAAGATTATGATTCAACAATCACCACAAATTATGAAAGATTTAATGGATTATGGCGTTGAGTTTGATCGTGATAGCGAAGGGAATTTAGCCTATACCCGTGAAGGAGCACATTCACAGTATCGGATTTTGCATCATCAAGATGTTACTGGTAAAGAAATTACTTCCAAATTGATAATGCAAATTGAAAAGCGTAAAAATATAACTGTTGTTGAAAATGCTACAATGTTAGACATTATAAATAAAAATAATGTCGCAACAGGTATCGTAGTTGAAAAAGATGGTAAAGTAATGCAAATTAATGCTAAAATGATTATTTTAGCTACTGGTGGAATTGGTGGTTTATTCCAGCATTCATCAAATTTTAGACACATTACCGGTGATAGTTTTGCTATTGCACTAAGAAATAACATCGAATTAGAAAATTTAAATTATATTCAAATTCATCCAACTACTTTATATACTACTAAGCCAGGACGTAGTTTTTTAATAAGTGAATCAGTTCGTGGCGAAGGCGCATATCTATTAAATCCACGGATGGAACGTTTTGTTGACGAATTATTGCCTCGTGATGTTGTTAGTAATGCTATTAAGGCGGAAATGGATAAATATAATGCAAAGTATGTTTACTTATCAGTAATTCATATGGATCATGATCAAATAAAAAACCGCTTTCCAAATATATATAAAAAATGTTTGGAAGAAGGTTATGATATGTTTAAAGACCCAATTCCTGTTGTTCCTGCGCAACATTATTTAATGGGTGGAATTAAAACAGATACTTGGGGTCAAACATCAATGGAAAATCTTTATGCCGTTGGTGAAACAGCTTGTAATGGAGTCCATGGTGCTAATCGGTTAGCTAGTAATTCTTTGCTTGAAAGCTTAGTTTTTGCTAAAAGAGCAGCTAAAAAAATTAGTGAACATATCGATGATACACTATTAATTGATCGAATTATCAATTTAGATAATTATGATAAAGAAAAATTGGCAATAGAAAACAAACAGTTAATTATGGATGAGATTAAAAGAAAAGATGGTGAATTTTATGATAAATGGTGTAAATCTTAAAGTTAATATTGATGAATATATTTTAAGTGCTTTAAAAGAAGATATTACTAGTGAAGATGTTACAACAAATGCCATTATGAAAGAGCCTAAATTAGGACGTGTTGATTTAATTTGTAAGCAAGATGGGATTATTTGTGGCTTAGAAGTTTTTGAAAGAACTTTTAAATTATTAGATCCAGATTGTCAATTTAAAACAACATATCATGATGGAGATATTATTAAAAATGGTGATCATATTGGTGAAGTCATTGGTGATATTAGAGTTTTATTATCTGGTGAACGAGTTGCTTTAAATTATTTGCAACGAATGAGTGGTATTGCTACTTATACAAAAAAATCAGTTGATATTTTAAAAGGTAGTAAAACAAAATTATTAGATACCCGTAAGACAACTCCTAATAACCGTATATTTGAAAAATATGCAGTAAAAGTTGGTGGCGGAACTAATCATCGTTATAATTTATCAGATGGTGTTTTAATTAAAGATAATCATATCGGTGCAGCTGGAAGTATTACAAAAGCAGTTGCTTTAGCTCGTGAATATGCACCATTTGTGCGTAAAATCGAAGTTGAAGTAGAAACACTAGAACAAGTTCAAGAAGCAATAGCAGCTAAAGCTGATATTATCATGCTTGATAATATGGATAATGAAACGATGAAAAAAGCTGTTGCCTTAATTGATCATCAGGCACAGACTGAATGTTCTGGTAATGTTACTGAAGAAAGATTACTAGAAATTGTGGCTATTGGTGTTGATTTTGTTTCATCAGGAGCAATTACATATAATGCACCAATCTTGGATTTTTCAATGAAAAACTTAAAACCGATTGAATAAAAAAGTACTATAGTTAGTACTTTTTTAGTTATATAATTGTTTTTTTGGTTCACTGTGGATAATAACAAAAGTATAAACATTTGGTTGAAGATTTTTAAATTTATCATCAGATAAAGTTATTAAAGTTATTTTAGTAGCAATCGATTCATAGCAAAGACGTTCATAAATTTTTAAAATATCCTGATCAATATCACTTTGATATTTAGCAATAACTAATAAAAATATTTGATTAGCAAATCTTTTGACAATGAGATCAAAATTTTGAATTTTATTAGACATAATTTCAATCTCTTCTTTTATAAATGCAATATCAATATCCAGCAAATCTTCATTTTTGATATAGTCTTTTCCATTGAATAGAGCTTGATTAATAATTAATGGAATTAAATTACGTTCAATAAGTAAATTTTTAAAAAATAAATTTGAAAGCTTTTTTTCCATGTTTACCTCCTAAATTTTATATAGCTACTATTTATATACCCTTTAATATTAAAAATTACTTTTTATTTAAAAACTTTTTAAATTTAATTTATTTGGGTATAAATAAACTAGGTGAAAATATGGAGAATCAATCTTATTGGCAAAAAACAGTTAAACTAAATAGTTATCCCCAAATAACTAAAGCAGCAAATTATGATGTAGTTATCATTGGTGGGGGAATGAGTGGAATTACTTTGGCATATTGTTTAAATAATAGTGGCTTAAAAGTAGCTTTATTAGAAGCAAATACCCTCGCTAGTCAAACTACAGGGCACACTACTGGTAAAGTAACATATTTACATGGCACAATTTATAGTGAACTTGCAAAAGCATATAATATCAATAAAGCCAAGCAATATTTAGAATCTAATTATGAAGCTTTTTGTGAAATTAAAAAGATAATTGACGAAAAACAAATTGATTGTGACTATCAGGAGAATATTTCTTATATTGGAGCTAATGATGAAAAAAACAGTGAAAAAATCATTGAGCAAATAGCCATGTTAAAAAAATGGGGCTTTGATGTATTAGAAAATGAACTAGAAGGGTATCAAGCTTCTATGGGACTTAACAATCAGGCTATTTTTCATCCTTTAAAATATTTAGCAGGGCTATTACAGTTTTGTAATAATATTGAAATTTATGAACACTCATTAGTTAGAGATAGTTTTATCGAAGACAATTTAGTTAATTTGAAAGTAAATAATCTTATTATCAAAACAAAAAAAGCAATCTGGATGACACGCTATCCAATTAATTTACAACATGGTTATTTTATTAGATTATTACAAGAACGTGAACATATAAGTTATCAAAATATCCAAAGCAATAGTAATAGCGTTTTAGATTTAACAACAAATTATTCTAAGCGATTAGTCGATAATCAGCACTGCTTAGTTATTGATCAATTAGCTAAAAAAACCTGGTATGGACAAGATACTAAAGCATTACGTAAATTGCCATATATTGGTAAAATAAATGATTATGAATATGTTAGTTATGGTTATGATAAATGGGGAATGACTTTAAGTCATGTTGCAAGTAAGATTATTTATGACTTAATAGTTTATCAAGATAGTAAATATGCTTCGTTATATGCTATTGGTAATGGTAATTATTTGCATGCCGGTAGTGATATTGTTAAGTTAATCAAAAATAATTATCATGGAATGATTAAAAATCGCATTTTTGTGGCTAAAGATGTTAAATTAAAAGCTGGTGAAGGAAAAGTAGTACGGCATCGTGGCCGTTTATTAGCGATTTATCGAGATTTTGATGATCGAGTTTTTTATATGTCACCGTATTGTCCGCATTTAAAATGTGTAGTTGAATTTAATTTACAAGATCAAACATGGTGTTGTCCTTGTCATGGTTCAATCTATAATTGTTATGGTAAATTATTAAATGGACCAGCTACATCTTCATTAAAAAAAAGTAAACCTGGTTAAGCCAGGTTTATTGTGTCTTTTTCAAATATTCTGTTAATCTTAACGGCTGGTAGATACCATCAACTAAATCATAGGGATCATCGATATATACATTATAATTTAAAAATGGTGTTAAAAACTTTTGATAAGCTTCTTTGGTATCTTCAGGACGAAAATTAAAGCATTTTTGATCATTGAATATTAGTTGAAATTCAGCTTCAACCCCTTTTTCTTCTGTTAAAATAGCATCAATATTTTTAATATAAATTTTTAAACAATTAATATTAATATAATTACGTTTATCAAAAAAATCATCAATTAAATCAGACCTATTTTTAATCAACATTAATTTAATAATATCAATAATTCCCATATTTTCTCGATATAGCATATAGCTATTATAAAACAGAAAAATTTTTCGCCCCTTACAATAAAAAAGTAAAATAACACTAACCAACGTAATAAATAATAAAATAATTAAATAAGTAATTAGTGATTCAATATGCAAATTAGAAGTTATTACCCAAGCGAAAAAAGCAGCAAAAAGTAAACAACCAGCAAAATCGCTTTTAGAAAAAGGTTTGCTGCCATAAATATTAAGTGGCTTCATTATTTTCACGCTCCTTTTTTCTATTCAACATATCTTGATAAGAATACACACAGCCACAATAACTTTGGCGATATAAATTATAACTGCTTGCCATTTGGACTGATTTTAAGTAGCCATTATTTTTTTTAAAATCACTAAATAAAAATTTAGTTTGCTCTTGTGGATAACTGGCACCAATTTCATTGATCCATTGACTATTTTTATGTGGTGATACACTTAAAACGGTAGTCCAGTAATCAAAATTATGGCTAATAGCATAATTATAAGCGTCATCCATTCTTTTTTGATAACAAAGATAACAACGTTTACCTCCTTCTGGTTCATCTTTGTATTTGCTGATATCATTTAAATATTCTTTAGGCTGATATGTTTTTTCGATTACAGTAATATTTTGATTGAAATCATTATTGAATCTAGTAATAAAATCTAATAATTCATGATATCGACGATAATATTCTTCACTAGGATAAATATTAGAGTTTGAATAGTAAATAGTAATATCAAAAAGATTGCAGATTTCTTTTAAAACATTACTGCTGCAAGGTCCACAGCATACATGTAGTAATAATGTAGGACGTGTGTTTCCTATTTTTTTTAGTTCTTCTTTAAATTTTAAGTCATAATTAATTTTCATGATAACATTATAACATAATAAAAAGGAAGTTTCTAAAAACTTCCCTTAAATAATAAACATGCTATCACCAAAACTAAAGAAACGATATTTTTTATCAATTGCTTCTTGATAAGCTTTAAAGATAAATTCTTTAGATGCAAAAGCACTAATTAACATTAATAAAGTAGATTTTGGTAAATGGAAATTAGTGATTAAACAATCAATAGCTTCATATTGATATCCAGGATAAATAAAAATATCAGTATTTTCATGAGTTGCTGTGAATTTTCCATATTTTTTAATGTTGGCTTCAAGAGTTCTAGTTGAAGTTGTTCCAACAGCGATTATTCTTTGACCATTAGCTTTAGCTTGATTAAGTTTTTTTGCAACATCAGGTTCAATCATATAAAATTCACTATGCATATGATGGTCTAAGATATCATCAACTTTTACTGGTCTAAATGTTCCTAGTCCAACATGAAGAGTAACATCTAAGATTTCAATGCCTTTAGCTTTGATTTTTTCAATTATTTCATCAGTAAAGTGTAGCCCAGCTGTAGGAGCGGCAGCACTTCCTTCGATTTTAGCATATACAGTTTGATAACGATTTTGATCATTTAATTTTTCTTTAATATAAGGTGGTAATGGCATTGTACCTAATTGATCAAGAATTTCAAAGAAAATTCCTGTATAGATCATTTTAAATACTCTGATTCCTTCATCTTTAATTTTAATACATTTAGCTTTAAGTAACCCTTCGCCAAAAGTAATTACAGTATCAATTTTTACAATTCGCGCATTTCCCACTAAACATTCCCAAGTATCATCACCAAGATCTTTTAATAATAATACTTCAACATGTCCATTAGTTTCTTCTTTAATACCAAATAAACGGGCTGGGATAACTTTAGTATTATTTCTAACTAAAATATCACCAGGTTGTAAATAATCAATAATGTCATAAAAATGTTTATGTTCAATAGTTTGTTTTTCGCGGTTTAAAACCATTAATCGTGAAGTGTCACGTTTATCAAGAGGTCGTTGAGCAATTAATTCTTCAGGTAAGTTAAAATCAAATTCACTTAATTTCATTTAAAAAGCCCTCTTATAAACATCATGACCATATTGTTTTAAAAATTCTTCTTTGAAATCTAATAAACGATCATTTTTAATTGCTTCACGAATATCTTTAGATAAGTTTAATAAGAAATTGACATTATGAATTGATAATAAAGTTTTACCAAAAATCTCATCACATTTATGTAAGTGGCGAACGTAAGCTCTTGTATAATTCCTACATGTATAACAATCACAGTTAGGATCTAGAGGGGTAAAATCATATTTAAATTTTTCATTATTAATATTTAAACGCCCCATACTAGTCATTACGGCACCATGACGAGCAACTCTTGTTGGTAAAACACAGTCATACATATCAATACCACGAATAGCACATTCAATTAAATCAATTGGATTCCCTACACCCATTAAATAACGTGGCTTATCTTCTGGTAACCATTGAATAGCATCTTCAACCATTTTATACATTACATCTTTAGGTTCACCAACACTAGTACCACCAATTGAATAACCAGGGAAATCCATCGCTACTAATTCTTTGGCACATTGTTCTCTAAGTTCAGGAAAAGCCCCACCTTGAACAATTCCAAATAAAGCTTGTTTTTCAGTATTATGATGAACAGCTTTACCACGTTTAGCCCAGCGAATAGTTCGTTCAACACTATTTTTCATATATTCATAGTCACAAGGGTATGGGGCACATTCATCAAACGACATAATAATATCAGCCCCTAATTTATTTTGAATTTCAATTGACTTTTCAGGTGATAAGAATAATGAACTTCCATCAATAATACTCTTGAAAGTTACACCTTTTTCTTCAATCTTTCTTGTTTTTCCTAAAGAAAATACTTGAAAACCACCACTATCAGTTAAGATAGGTCCATCATAATTCATAAATTTATGTAATCCACCAGCTTTTTCAACAACATCTTCACCAGGACGTAACCATAGATGATAAGTATTTGCAAGAATAACTTGTGAACCCATATCCTTTAACATTTCAGGAGCAATTCCTTTTACGGTTGCTAAAGTTCCTACTGGCATAAACATTGGTGTTTCTACATCACCATGAGGGGTATGTAAGATTCCATAACGAGCATTTGACTGTTTACAAACATGTTTTAATTCATAGCTTATTGCTGCCATATCTTTCCTCCTTTAAAAGCAAGACCTATTATACATTAAACATAGATTAAAAACAATTTAAAAAGCGCTATGATTATCCATAACGCTAGATTAATTCTAATTTTTTTAAAGCATAATAAATGCCGTCATCATCAATGTTTTTGGTTACTAAGTAAGCTAAGTCAAATAACTCGGGATTGCCATTTCCCATTACAATAGCGTATTTTACATATTCAAGCATTGCCAAATCATTAAAACTATCGCCAAAGACATAAGCATCTTCTAATTCGAGATTAAAATAATCTAATAAAAACTCAATCCCAGTTGCTTTTGAACATCCTTTAGGAACAATTTCTCCAAAGTCATGATCTCTAGTTATATATTGGAATTCTTCACTGATTTCTTTTTTAAAAGTTTCAATATCACTATTTTGATCAAACCAGATTGCAAATTTATCAAATGAAAGATTTTCATCATCAAATGTAGAAACTTTAAATGTTGGAACGGCTTGATAATTTTCTTTTATATTTTGTAAGAAAGGATGACGAATAGAATTATCAAAATAGACCCCATCTTTCCCTTCAAGAACGCCTTCGACATTTGTTTTTCTAAGTAGATCACGAATTTTTTTACATTTTTGTAAACTAAGAGTTTTTGAAAATAAAACTTGATCATGGTAGCGAATATATGTTCCACAACCACAAATATAACCATCAGGATTTAAATCTTTAATACAATCATCGATAGTAGTATAAGGTCTACCGGTATTGATAAAAATTAAGTGATTATTTTCTTTAGCTTGTTTTAACCCGTCAATAGTACTTTGCGGGATGGTATGAGTAGTTTCTGATAGCAATGTACCGTCAATATCAAAGAATAAAATTTTATTTGTTTTCATGCTTGCCTCCTAGTTGCATTATACAACAAACATTTTTTGCAACAAAGAAAAATATTATCTAGTAATAAGATATTTTTGATATGAGGCAATAGCTTGTTTATACTTACGCCTGCTGATATGTAAAATAGTGCCGTTTGTTAAGAAAACATCTTTGTTTTTTATTTGATAAACAAAATGCCAATTTATTAAATATGACTGATTAATTAAGTGAAAATCTTTTGAATTTAACATTGTTTCTAATTGTGAAAGTTTATATCGGGTAGTTAATGTTGTTTTAGTTGTATAAATATAACTAGTATGCCCCTGACTTTGACAATAAATAATCTGGTTATGTTTGATGGTAATTAAATCACTTTTTGTTTGAATAAGTAAAACGTTATTATGATGATTTGTTTTATGAGTTAAATGATTAATAATAGGATAACAATCTGATTGTAAATGATTTTGTTTGATTTCATTTATAGGCTGAATATAAAGAAAATCATGATTATTAGCAATAAATATAATATGGGTATTTAAATGTTTTTGACGATATTTTTTTGCAAAAGTGATATTCCGATAGTTATCGATTATAAGCATATCATAATGGGTATTTAAATTAAGTGGTTGAATATCATTATAAGTTGTGATTTTTGGATCAACGCTATGATTATTAAATGCTTTAAGTATTTTTGTTGTTATTTTTTTTACAGTTATTGAATCATTAGTAATAATTGCAATTTTGTACATGATAATTCTCCTAAAAGATAAATATAAGTGCATTTATTATAGCATTAAATTAACAAAGTTGTAATTTATTTGTGATTTTATGGAAAATAAAATGACCCATAACGGGTCAAAATCATTATAGTTTTTAAATAACATATTTGTTGTAATATCGATTAATTAAACAATCAATGAAAAATAATAACTTATATTTACCTAAGCTTTCATCATCATGACTACCTAATACAATAGTATCACTAAATTGTTGTGAAAATTTAATTTGACTATTTTGAGTAATTAAAACAATATTAGCTAATGAAATAATAGCAGGAATTGTAATTGCTTTTTCCATTAATAAAGTACCCTCTAAAGAAATAAAAATACAAAGATCGTTAGGACGAATTTGTTTAACTAATTCCATTTGATGTTCTTTTTGAGGATAAAATTCAACATTTTTACTTGCTGTTAATAAAGCTCTTTGTAAGATGCTAGCTAAATCACCAGGAATATGAGTGGCAAATATAAACACGCGCTGTGCTTCATAGATCATATCACATAGTTTATCTATTGATTTTTCTAGTTTATCAGTTTCGATTGCTAAAAAGCTAGCATTGATATTATTTAAAAATGTAAATGTATCGATTTTTTTAAAAGCTTTATTATCTAAAATCATTTCATCGAGTTCTTCTTGGACATCTAAACAGTCAGCTTTAAAATCATTAAAACTTGAATAGCCCATTTTATGACAAAAACGGCTAATACTTGATGGAGATGTATAACAAAGTTCTGATATGTCTTGTAAAGATGTTTTCTTTTTTATTTTACCAACATTTTTTAATAAGCATCTTGCAATATTTATATCAGTGTTATTGTTATTTGGGGTAATATTGACAATATTTTGTAGTTTATAAATAAAGCCAGCCATAAATTATTGCTAGTAAATTAACTAGCTATCCCTCCTTTTTATTAGTTGTTTTTTTCATTATATTATGAATTTTTTTATTAGAAAAAACAACTAAAAATCTGATTGTCCGCTAAAACACTGTACTTATCAGCACATTCAAGGATTGAAATACTTCAAATTACTACGATTTTACTACCATTGAATGAGCCTTGATACGTTAG